>JAILCK010000165.1 GCA_024680435.1 Lachnospiraceae bacterium | reverse complement strand
AATCACTCAATCGCAAACTTTACAGACATCGTTTTAGACATGAAGTCAACAAACATGTACAACAACTCCGGTACATCCACAATCGCAGCAAAATCAGGCGATAAGGACGGAATCGGTGCAGGACGTAAGATGGGTGAAATGACAGGTATTACCATTCAGACAAACGGTAAGATTTATGCTTCTTACGACAATGGTATGACCCGTCTTATGGGACAGATCGCAGTTGCAGAATTTGCAAATGCGGCAGGTCTTGAAAAAGAAGGAGAAAACCTTTACTCAGCAAGTCTTAACTCAGGAGAATTCGACGGTATGGGCGTTGATATCACATCATCCGGCGGATACATGAGAACCGGCGTACTTGAAATGAGTAACGTAGACCTTTCCACAGAATTTACGGAAATGATCACCACTCAGAGAGGATTTCAGGCAAACTCACGTATCATCACAGTTTCGGATACAATGCTTGAAGAATTGGTTAATCTTAAGAGATAATTAAATAGCAAGGGGAACTAAAAGGATTTGGTTCCCCTTCTTTTGCTTGTTATGTATATTGGGCGTTAAGAGAGGTTAACTATAATGATTAACGTAACAAAGTTAAACGGTACACAAATTACCGTAAACGAGGACTATATTGAGACGGTGGAAGAGACTCCTGACACCGTTCTTACCATGTCTACAGGTCGCAAAATTATCATAAAAGAAAGTAGACAAGAGGTAATAAATTTAGTAAAATCGTATAGAAAGGACATTTTTGCATTTAACAGCAAAACTGAGGGGTAATACCGAATGGATATAGCTTCATTATTAGGCTTAATTTTATGTTTTAGTTTGGTTGTTTTCGGTATGGTTTTCGATAAAAATACCGGTGTAAATTTCTCCGTTATTTCAAACTTTATCGATATACCTTCGGTTCTTATCACCATCGGTGGTTCCATAAGCTGTATGGTTATGTCCTGTGAGCTTAAAGAATTCGCAAACAACTTAAAAAGTTACGCTTTAATCTTTAAACTTCCGAAATTAAACACTCAGGATATCATCACAAAAATCATAGAACTTTCAAATGTGGCCAGAAAAGAAGGATTACTTTCTCTTGAAGAAGCGGCCGGAGACCTTGACGATGACTTTTTAAAGAAGGGTATATTACTTATCGTCGACGGTACCGATCCCGAACTTGTAAGAGGAATCATGGAGACGGAGCTTGATTCCCTTGAAGGCCGTCACAATAAGGTAATTTCTTTCTTTGAACAGTTTGCTGCCATGGGTCCTGCATGGGGTATGATCGGTACCCTTATCGGACTTGTTAACATGCTTTACAACATGAGTGATGCGGCCAACATCGGTCCCGCTATGGCGGTTGCCCTCCTTACCACATTTTATGGTTCCATGATTGCTAACTGGCTTTGCCTTCCCGCAACATTCAAGATGAAGAAGCACAATGCCATTGAAGTTATGGTTAAGCAGATTATGATTGAAGGTCTTCTTTCGATTCAGGCAGGTGAAAACCCCAGAGTTATTGAAGAAAAGCTTAAATCATTCTTGTCGCCAGATGCAAGAGCGGCAGCTACACCCGAATCCGGAGGAGAGGAATAAATGGCAAGAAAAAAGAAGGAGCCTGATGGAGGCCCCGGACAGCCTTGGCTTAATACTTTTGCCGATCTTATGAACTTGCTCCTTTGCTTCTTCGTTTTGCTTTTTGCTTCCGCAAATGTCGACCAAGCAAAGTTTGATGCCATAGCCGCTTCGTTCCAAAGTACTTTCAGTATTTTTACAGCAGGCAGTACGGCAATAGGTGACGGCGTTTTGATAAGTAACGGCGTAAGCCAATTAAATGAGCTTAGTAAATATATAAATTCAACCGGTGTTATGGCTGAAAACGATGAGCAAGCCGAAGCTTTCGACGAAGAGCAAAAAGAGCTAGAAAATGTTGAAAAGAGAAAGCTTGAAGCAAGTGAAGCCTTAGCAGAGCAGTTTTCCGAAGCTTTATCGGAAAATAATATTGCGGATAAAGTTGATGTTGACTTTAACTCGCAGTACGTACAGCTTACCTTAAAAGGAGCCATCCTTTTTAAACCCGGTTCCGCAGAGCTTTTGGATAGTGTTGAACCTGTTCTCAGAAAGGTCGGCATGATTCTTGAAAGATATGCTAATTACGGAATTGAAATAGAGGGACATACGGATAATGTTCCCCAGCACACAAAGCAATATGCGAGCAATGATGAGTTAAGTGCGGCAAGAGCGCTTTCGGTGTTCTACTTCTTACTTGACAACACTTCATTGGATCCTGCAAACATAAAGCATTCGGGCCGCGGAGAGTATTGCCCGATTGCAGACAACTCAACATCCGAAGGCAGAGATTTAAACAGAAGAGTTGAGATTAAGATTTATCACGAATTAAGCAGTTACTAAATAATATTTCAGGGGAAGATAAGAACATGAAGAAAAACTTGATTTCCATCTTGATATTGGCTTTAATGGTGGTCAATGTGGTGCTTACGGCGATTATGATGTTTTCCGTAACAGGTACCGCAAAGAAGACCAATGCACTTGTATCAAATATTGCAAGTGTGCTTAATATTGAGCTTTCGGAAACTGAAGAGGAAGGTGAAGAAGGCGTATCAATTGCAGATTCTGAAGCAGTTGATATTGGAGATACATTAACCATTCCTCTTAAGAGAGGCGACGACGGCAAGGATCACTTCTATCTTGTCGATGTCACATTGTACATGAATAAGAAACATGAGGACTATGAGACTTACAAGGAAACCGTAACTTCTAGCATTTCGTTATTTAAGTCGATTATAATAGAAGTTATCAGTAGCCACACCCTCGAAGAAGCGCAAAGCAATCCCGAACAGATGAGAAACGAGATACTTTCTCGTATACAGACCGAATATAGTTCGACATTTATTTATAAAGTTACATTCAGCAATATCATGTATCAATAATTCAAATGGGAATGGTGCATGAAACAAGGAGGTGAACTTCGTGGGCGAGGTATTATCTCAAAATGAGATAGACAGCTTGCTGGCTGCCCTAAGTACCGGTGAGCTGGATGTAGATGAAATGCAGGACAAAGGGGACAAACAAGTCAAAAACTACGACTTTAAACGTCCGGCGAAGTTCTCAAAAGAGCATTTACGTACACTTGAAATAATATATGAACATTACGGAAGATTGCTTGCAACCAACCTTCCTGTATACCTGCGAAAGAACATTCAGGTAAGCGTGGCGAGCTCCGAAACAGTTACATTTTCGGAATTCACAAACGCCTTATCCAACCCTGTAATTTTGGGTATAATAAATTTCCAACCCTTGGGTGGTAATATAATACTAGATTTGGCTGCCAACTTAGGATTTGCCATGATAGACCGAATGCTCGGGGGAAAAGGAATACCGCTTGAAAAGAACCGAGACTTCTCTGAAATAGAGATGACCATAATAGAAAAAATGCTGATTATTTCGATTCAGTTAATGCGAGAGCCTTGGAAAAACGTTATCGACATTAACCCGGTGCTTGAAAGAATCGAGACCAATCCGCAGTTTGCTCAAGTCATAGCACCCAATGAAATGATTGCCATCGTTACACTTAATGTAAAGATTGGTGACGTTGAAGGGTTTATGAACATGTGCCTTCCGTACTTTACTCTGGAAAGCATCATGGATAGATTGAATACAAAGTACTGGTTCTCTACCATGCAGGATAATTCAGGTGAGGACTACGAAATGTATATCGAATCCTTAATCAAGAGAGTGGATGTGCCTGTTAAAGTTGTTATGGGCGAAAGCGTTATTTCTGTAAATGATTTTGTGAATTTACAGCATGGCGACATCATCCGACTCGACACGGGAGTGGATACAGAGCTTAGCGTATTTGTCGGAAACATTTTAAAGTTTAAGGCAGTACCCGGTACTGAGAAAGACAAGTATGCGGCGCAGATTACGCAAGTAATCAGGGAGGAGGAGTAAAAACATGGATGGAATGTTATCCCAGGACGAGATTAATGCTCTCCTTAGCGGTATGGACCCCGGGGATGGCTCACAGGCTGCGGTAGCAGAGCAACAGCCTTTCACCCAGGGAAGCGAAGCATCTGACGATCAGTCATTATCCGATGTAGAACGTGATGCGGTTGGAGAAGTAGCCAACATCAGTATGGGTTCTTCCGCGACCACGCTTTATTCGCTTGTAAACAGGAAGGTTAACATCACAACACCTGTTGTTTCGATGGTTAACTGGAAGAGCATGATTGACGATTATGAACGTCCTTGCGTATTTATACAGATTCATTACACATCCGGGCTGGACGGTACAAACATCCTGGTTTTAAGAGAACATGATGTTAAAGTAATTACCGACCTTATGATGGGTGGTGATGGCACCAACACCGAAGGCGAGCTTGGTGAACTTCACTTAAGCGCTATTTCGGAAGCTATGAATCAGATGATGGGTGCTTCGGCAACATCTCTTTCGACGATGCTTGGTACCATGATCGATATCAGCCCCCCGGAAGCAAGTTTGCTTGATTTAACGGAATACCAGTCAGGTGCAGATATTGCTCCTTTCCTTGGTGGAACGTTTGTTAAGGTAGCATTCGCCATGCAGATTGGCGATTTGGTAGATTCAACTATTATGCAACTCTATCCTATCGAGTTTGCCAAGAAATTGGTTCAGACCTTCATGGATATGGAATCTGCATCCGGAGCACAAGCGGAGCCCGAACCCGCTCCTCAGCCTGCACCGGCACAACAGGCGGCACCTGCCCCCGAACCTCAGCCTGCTCCACAGCAGGGCATGGGTATGGGCATGGACATGAACATGGGAATGCCGCAGATGGGTATGAATATGAACATGGGAATGCCACAAATGGGAATGCCTCAGATGGGAATGGGAATGCCTCAGATGGGAATGAACATGGGAATGCCGCAGATGAATGTACAGCCTGCGCAGTTCCAGAGTTTCTCACCGGATTATGCGGCAACGCAGGCAAACGAAAATATCGGATTGATTATGGACGTTCCGCTTAATGTAACAGTTGAGCTTGGACGAACAAGTAAATCAATTTCCGAGATTTTGGATTTTGCACCGGGTACCATCATAGAGCTTGATAAGATAGCAGGCGAACCGATCGACG
Source organism: Lachnospiraceae bacterium (assembly GCA_024680435.1). Classification (GTDB taxonomy): domain Bacteria; phylum Bacillota; class Clostridia; order Lachnospirales; family Lachnospiraceae; genus UBA1258. The sequence continues at coordinate 1,884 of JAILCK010000165.1, read as the reverse complement.
TATTGGTTAATGGCAAGTTCGTTGCCAAAGGCGAGGTTGTTGTTATTGAAGAAAGCTTCGCTGTGCGTGTTACTGAAATTATCAAATAATAATCAACCAATAGGAGTGTAAGTTATGGCAAAGAATATTTTGATTTGTGATGATGCTGCTTTCATGAGAATGATGATTAAGGACATTCTTACAAAGAATGGCTACAATGTTGTCGGCGAAGCAGAAAACGGTTTGAAGGCTGTTGAAAAATACAACGAAACCAAACCCGACTTAGTTCTTATGGACATCACAATGCCTGAAATGGACGGAATTCAGGCTCTCAAAAAAATCAAAGAAGGCGATCCCGGGGCTATGATTATTATGTGTTCCGCTATGGGTCAGCAGGCTATGGTTATTGAATCCATTCAGTCAGGTGCAAAAGACTTTATTGTTAAGCCTTTCCAGGCTGACCGTGTACTTGAAGCCGTTAAGAAGGTAGTAGGTTAATGGCCGCGTGCCTTTCGTCTACCGCATCAGGATTTGGACAAACTATCGTGGTGTTACTCATCACGATATTTGTGCTTGTAGTATGCGCCTGGGTGACCAAATGGATAGGAAACTATCAAAAAGAAAAGGCACCCGGGGAAAACATACTCATAGTTGAGTCCAAACGTATTGCTCCCAATAAATTTGTGGAAATCATAAAGATTGGTGAAAAATACTATGCGCTTGGTATCGGCAAAGATGAGATAACCCTGATTGATGAAATAGACGGGGATACTTTAAAAGACCATTACGAAAATAGTGGTACATTCTCCTTTAAGGACTTTTTAAACAAAGCGAAGGAAAATGGGGTAGATAAATCCAAATGAAGAAAATTTTACGCTCAATGTGCCTGCTGTTACTGGTGGGCATATTGCTTATCAGTCCCCAAATTTCGGCTGAAGCGTCAAGCACGGATCCTACGGGCCACGGACAGACTCACTTAAACGGTGAGACCACCGGAAGAACCAACATTGAAGAACCGGGAAGTGCTTCGACCCCTGACGAACTTAAGGAACTGAACATTTCTAACGATTTAACTATAACGTACAATAATGGTAACGGGGAGTTATCGGGATCTTTAAGGATTCTTTTAACGCTTACATTAATAGCGCTTGCCCCGCTACTTCTTATAATGTTGACGTCGTTTACGAGAATAATTATTGTTCTTCACTTTACGAGGTCGGCACTCAACACATCGACAGCGCCTCCCAATAATGTGCTTATCGGGTTGGCTCTGTTTTTGACGTTCTTTATAATGCAATCTACTTTTACCACAGCTTATAATGAGGCAATCGTGCCCTTTGACAAGGGAGAAATCACTCAGCAAGAGGCTATCGAAATCGGCATGAAGCCTTTCAGAGACTTTATGTACGGACAGACCCAGACAAAAGACGTTAGGCTTTTTATGGAAATAGCAGAGGTAGAATGGGACGGAGAACTTGATTCTATCCCTAACTACATTCTTATTCCAAGTTTTATTGTCAGTGAACTTCGGTCTGCATTTTTGATAGGCTTTATTATTTACATACCTTTTATCGTAATCGATATGATAGTGGCATCGGTACTTATGAGTATGGGTATGATGATGCTGCCGCCGACTACGATTTCAATGCCGTTTAAGATACTTTTGTTTGTTCTTGCGGACGGCTGGAGCTTAATAATCGGCTCACTTGTAAAATCATTCAGGTAATCAAAGGGGGAAATGGGAATTATGACGATAGAAGAAGTTGTAAGACTGGTAAGCCAAGGTTTATTTCTTGTAATCAAGCTTTCTGCTCCCATTCTTTTAATCTCACTTGTAGTCGGTTTGGTAATCAGTATTTTTCAGACCGTTACATCCATTCAGGAACAGACTCTTACGTTTGTTCC
>JAILCK010000144.1 GCA_024680435.1 Lachnospiraceae bacterium | reverse complement strand
TATAACCCTAATTTTTCTTTGGACAGAAGCGACTTTTCGGTTCGCATATAGTTAAATGAAAGGATAAAAAACATGACAGTTAAAGAGCAGTACGATTTCTGGTGCAGCAATGCTTACTTTGACGATGCCACAAAGGCAGAGCTTAAAGCCATTGCAAACGATGAAAACGAAATTAATGAAAGATTTTATAAGGATCTTGAGTTTGGTACAGGCGGACTTCGAGGAATCATCGGAGCAGGTACAAACCGTATGAACGTTTATACCGTTAGAAAAGCAACTCAGGGCCTTGCAAATTACATCATAAAGCAGGGAACACAGAATAAGGGCGTTGCAATCGCATACGACTCAAGAAGAATGTCTCCCGAATTTGCGGATGAAGCTGCTCTTTGCTTAAACGCAAACGGAATCAAGGCTTATGTGTTTGACGCACTTCGCCCCACTCCCGAACTTTCCTTTGCATTAAGAACAAAGGGATGCACTGCGGGTATTGTGGTTACAGCAAGCCATAATCCTCCGGAATACAACGGATACAAAGTTTACTGGGAAGACGGCGCACAGGTTACCGCTCCCAAGGATAAAGAAATTATCGACGAAGTAAAGGCAGTTACCGACTACAATATGGTTAAGACAATGCCTAAGGAAGAAGCAGTTAAGGCAGGCCTTTACATTGTAATAGGTAAAGATATCGACGATCTTTACATGGAAGAATTAAAGAAACAGATCATTCATCCTGAAATCATTAAGGAAGTAGCAAAGGATTTAAAGATTGTTTACTCACCTTTCCACGGAACAGGAAACGTGCCTGTAAGAAGAATCCTTAAGGAACTTGGATTTGAGCATGTATACGTTGTTCCTGAGCAGGAGCTTCCGGACCCTGATTTCACCACACTTGAATATCCTAATCCGGAAGACCCGAAAGCATTTACTCTTGCTTTAAAGCTTGCAAGAGAAGTAAAGGCAGACGTTGTGCTTGCAACAGACCCTGATGCCGACAGACTTGGAATTTATTCATATGATACAAAGACAGATGACTATGTTGCATTTACAGGTAACATGTCGGGAATGCTTATTGCAGAGTACATTTTAAGAGAACGTACAAAGCTTAACATTATGCCTGAAAAGCCTGCTTTGATTAAGACTATCGTTACCACAAACATGGCAGACCCCATCGCTGAAAAGTACAATGTAAAGCTTATCGAAGTGCTTACAGGATTTAAGTATATCGGCGAACAGATTAAGTGGTTTGAACAAAATCATACAAACAACTACGTATTCGGACTTGAAGAAAGCTACGGATGCCTTGCCGGAACACACGCAAGAGATAAGGATGCCGTTGTTGCGGTTATGTGCTTATGCGAAGTTGCAGCTTGGTGCAAAAAGAACGGCATCACTCTCTGGGACCAGATGATGAATATCTACAACGAGTACGGTTTCTTTAAAGAAGACCTTTACACCATCACCTTAAAGGGAATGGACGGTTCCGAAAAGATTAAAGAAATGATGACAAAGCTTCGTAACAATCCTCCTAAAAAGCTTGGAGATTGGGATGTGGTTTCTTTCAGAGACTATGACAAAGACGAAGTGCTTGATATTAAGACAGGGGCAAAGAAACCTACCGGACTTCCTAAGTCAAATGTTCTTTACTTTGATTTAACTGATAATGCATGGTGCTGCGCCCGTCCTTCGGGAACCGAGCCTAAGATTAAGTTTTACATGGGCGTTAAGGGCAGCAACTTAAATGATGCAAAAGATAAACTTACTAAACTTACTGAGGCATTAAAGGCTGTATTGTAATGGGTAATGTTCAAAAAACCATCCGTTATTTAAAAAGAAACGGAATTAAAAATACATACTATGCAGTAGTGGAGCGTCTTTTTTATAAAGACGCCCCTTTTAATGCTGTTAAAAAAGAGCCGCCTTACGACGGCCCCATATTTGAAGATATAAAGTTTAGCATACTTGTGCCTGTGTATGAGACAAAGGCGGAACACTTAACCGCCATGATAGATTCTTGTTTATCACAGGTTTATACAAACTTTGAACTTATTTTGGCAGATGCATCAAAAACAACAGGTCCTAAAGACATAATTGATGAATATGCTAAACGAGACGATAGGGTAAAATACGTTAGGGTTATAGAAAACAAGGGAATATCCGAAAACACAAATGTTGCTTTGGATGCTGCGACAGGCGACTATTGTGCCCTTTTGGATCACGACGATTTGATTACTCCGGATGCTTTGTACGAAATGGCTATAAAACTTTCAATTGCCCGTGTTAAGGCAATTCCCGTTAACATGATTTATTCCGATGAAGATAAAACAAATGGGGATAACAGTAAGTATTTTGGAGCCCACATTAAGCAAAACTTAAATCTTGACTTAATAATGTCCAATAATTATATCTGTCATTTCACCGTAATTAAGACTTCTCTTTTAAAAGAACTTCGCTTCAGAGGCGAATTTAACGGGTCTCAAGACTATGATTTATTCTTAAGAGTTATAGCTAAATCAGAGCCTCAAAATGTTCTTTATATAAATAAGATTTTGTATCACTGGAGATGCCACGAAGCTTCGACTGCGGCAAACCCTGCAAGCAAAGACTACGCATATGATGCGGGAAGAAGAGCGATAGAAGCATTTATAAAAGAAAAGTTTGGCTGTGAAATTAAAGTAAAAGAGCTTTCTCATAAGGGCTTTTACAAGGCTTGCTTTGAGGAGCCTTCAAAGCAAGAACTCTTTAAAGTAAGAAAAGATATCGGCGCAGTGGGTTCTTTGTACATAAGAGGAAACAAAGTTTCAACCGGTATTTTAAATGAAGACGGAACAGAAACCTTTTATAATATGAATAAGCACTTTTCAGGCTATATGCACAGAGCGCATTTAAGCCAGGACGTGTTTGCTTTAGACCTTCGGACGGTAACTCCCTCTCCAATCTTAAAAGAATATTTCGATACTTGCATGGCTAAGTTTAATGAATTTGCTTTAAAACAGAATTGTAAGACGGCAATTGACGAATATATGAAGGTACTTTCCCGCGAATTTGGCAAGAAAGTAAAGGAAATGGGACTCTTGTTTCTTTATACTTACGACTCCGATTTGACAAAATAGAGACATAGGACTAAAGTACTTGTCTTAAGAAAACATTAAATTGTTTTATAGGGAAGTTCGTTGTATATTTGTAATAGCGTTTTTTGATAGTTTTGTTATATTGAATTGATAGTTTTGGAGGAATTATGTCTACGCAGAAGAAGAAAAAGACATCTACAGGCAAGATTGTGCTTTTCGTTGTTGAAATTGTAGCACTTATTGCTTTGCTCTTGGTTATGTGGTTTGTACTTAAGACAACCGACAGCGAAAAGGGCGTAAAGAGACTTGAGTTAAACGAGTCTGAGATCGAAGTTGAATTTAACGAGAGTGTAAAAGAAAACGAGGTTATGAAGGGTTACAAGAACATCGCACTTTTCGGTGTTGACTCACGTAACGGTGACCTTGCAAACAAGACTCGTACAGATACAATCATCGTTGCTTCCATTAACGAGCAGACAAAGGAAGTAAAGCTTGTATCGGTTTACCGTGATACATATTTAAATCAGATGGGTGAAAAGCAGAACTATGGTAAGTGTAATGCAGCCTACGCATACGGCGGTGCAGAACAGGCAATCAAGATGCTTAACTCAAACCTTGACCTTGACATTACAGAATTTGTTACCATCGGTTTTGAAGGATTAAGAGACGTAGTTGATGCTTTGGGCGGTGTTTACATCGATGTTGATGCCGAAGAAATCAAGCACCTTAACAACTACCAGATTGCAATGGTTGAGTCTATGTCAGACGTTAGCACCTACACACCTGTAACAGAAACAGGATATCAGGTTCTTAACGGTTTACAGGCTACA
>JAILCK010000148.1 GCA_024680435.1 Lachnospiraceae bacterium | reverse complement strand
ATGTGGTGTTTTGAAAAAGAAACAAGTCCCAATAAAAAAAGAGGCAAAGCCGAAATCTTTTTTACTTTTTTGCCAATAGGTTTGGCAATTCTTTTAATAGCTTCAGCTCCATGGAATAATTTGATATTTTACGTAGATGATGCCGGACACTATATTCGTGGACCGTTTTTCCTGTTTGCTTATATAATCACCACAATTTACCTTATAGCCCTTGCAATAAGAGCGTCGTATTTGTGGGCAAAAGCTGAGATTAAGGCTGATAAGAAGCTTTTCTTAGCCTTTGTGCTATACCCGGTTATCATTATTATAGGTAATGCCTTGCAGGTATTTGTGGCTTACGGCTTTACATCAATAGGCGTAACCGTTGCAATGACGCTAGCCTATGTTTTGATCGTAAATTCCACACAGATTGAGTACCTTCAGATGATGAGAGCCCTTTGCGAAGACTTTGAAGGGGTATTCATGGTGAACGTGGACAGAGACTATGTGCGAACTTTCAGAATGTCAAAAAGCTTTGAAAAGAGCATAAAGAAAACTTACGGAGACAATAGCTACAGCGCCCGCGTTGCAAGCGCAATCCGTTCTTATATTGTGTATTCCGACAAATTAAGAGTTTCAAAGGAATTTGAGGCAGAATACATTTATAAGCAATTAAGAAAGAAAAAGACCTACACATGCACCTTCAAAGTGCTTGATGAGAGCGGTTTTGAAAAATATATGATGGCGAAGTTTGTGCTTCTTGACAGAGAAGACGGACGTTTCTTCTTACTTGGAATACGAAGTGCAGACAAAGAAATCAGAGACGAAGTTTTAAGAAAGAGAGACGATGATTTAAGAACCGGCCTTATTGATATCCTGGCTCAGGACTATTCGATTCTTCTTTATTATAACTTTAAGAAAGATGAGTGCTTGCAAAACTACATCGGAAGAGCCGATTCGGTGGCAAACAAGCTTCTTAAAAAGGACGTTTCTTTCAGAGAAAAGTTTAAGTATTACATTGAAGCCTACGTTCACCCTGCAGACAGAGAAAAGCTTATGGATATTCTTGATGTCAACAAGGCTCTTAAGCGTCTTTCTGACAGAAGAAGATTTTCGGTTGCCTACAGGCGTGACTTCGGAGGCGAATACCGATATATGGAAATGCTTGTGGCAAAGCCCGATGAAGGCATCACAGAGCCTGAAAACGTGGTTATAGGCTTTAGCCCTGCGGATAAAGACTTCAACGAAAAGGTTGAATACGAAAACAAGCTTAAAGAAGCAAGAGCGAAGGCGGATGCCGCCAACGAAGCAAAGAGCGCGTTTTTATTTAACATGTCGCATGACATAAGAACCCCTATGAACGCAATAATCGGCTTTACGCTTCTTGCCAAAAAGCACATGCACGATCCAAATGTGCTAAACGACTATCTTGAAAAAATCGACTTATCCGGGCGCCACTTACTTAGCCTTATAAACAATGTTTTGGATATGTCGAGAGTGGAATCGGGAAAGATTGAAAGTGAAGTAGCTCCCGTAGATATCGTTAAAGAACTTAGAACCGTTATGGATATGTGCACGGAAAATGCAAAGCAAAAGAGCATCACTTTCCGCTGCTACAGAAAAGACATAAAGAATCCGCTTGTTTATTGTGACTACGTTCACATCGAGCAGATTATGATAAATATCATTTCAAACGCCATAAAATATACCGATAAAGGCGGAAGCGTTTCTTGTACCATAAGAGAGCTTAAAAACTCAAAGAGAGGTTACTCAAGCTTCCTGTTTGCGGTAAAGGATAACGGAATCGGTATTAGCGAAGAATTTTTAAAGCACATTTACGACCCCTTTACAAGAGAGCAAAACACCACATCAAGCGGTGTTGAGGGAACCGGCCTTGGAATGTCCATTGTTAAAAACCTTGTGGACCTTTTGGGCGGGGAAATCAATATTGAATCAAAGCTTGGAGAAGGCACAAAAGTAACGGTTTCTCTTACCCTAAGACAGGTTAAGGCAAATGTAAAAGAAGTTGAGAAAAAAGAAACCAAGTACGCTTCCTTACAGAAAAAGAAGGTGCTGGTGGTTGAAGATAACGACTTAAACAGAGAAATTATTTCTTCTATCCTAAGAGAAGAAGGCTTAGAGGTTACAGAAGCGGTTGATGGTTCCGATGCCATAAACATTTTAAAGCAAAACGGCGTTTCTTTTGTAGACTTTATTTTGATGGATATTCAGATGCCTGTAATGGATGGATATGAGGCAACGGCTAAAATAAGAGAGATGGAAGGAAGCAAGGCAATTCCCATTATTGCTCTTTCCGCAAACGCATTTGAAGAAGACAAGAGAAAATCCATTAAAAGCGGCATGAACGCCCATTTATCAAAGCCCATTAACATAAGGGAACTTATGAAGACTTTGGAAGAATTCGGAAGGGGTGACTGACATGGAAGAGCTTAACATGTTAATATCGGGAGTCATCGAAAAGGACGGAAAAAAGAAAGCCTGCGTAAGATTTGAAGCGGGGGATCTTTTTGCGGAAGGATTTGTGCCGGATTGCAAGATAGAAAAGCAAAACGGGTTTACTGATGAAGAAATAGAAAAGCTTGAAGA
>JAILCK010000136.1 GCA_024680435.1 Lachnospiraceae bacterium | reverse complement strand
CACAGAAGCTACAGTAGAAGAAGCAGCAACAGAAACAGCTTCAACAGAAGAAGCTACAGAAGAGATTTCAATGAAGGCAGGATTTATCTTCCTTCACGATGAAAACTCAACATACGACTTAAACTTCATTACAGCAGCTGAAGAAGCTTGCAAGAAGCTTGGCGTAGAATTCATCCCAAAGACCAACATTCCCGAAGGTCAGGAATGTTACGAAGCAGCTTGTGACCTTGCAGATGCAGGATGCGGAATCATCTTCGCAGATTCATTCGGTCATGAAGATTACATGATTCAGGCAGCTCAGGAATACCCGGACGTTCAGTTCTGCCATGCAACAGGTACAAGAGCTCATACAGAAAACCTTGCAAACTACCACAATGCATTCGCTTCAATTTATGAAGGCAGATATCTTGCAGGTATTGCAGCAGGTTTAAAGTTAAACGAAATGATCGCTAACGGCGACATTAAAGAAGATGAAGCAAAGATGGGTTACATCGGAGCATTCACTTATGCAGAAGTTATTTCAGGTTATACATCATTCTTCCTTGGCGCTCGTTCGGTTTGCCCTTCAACAACAATGGAAGTTACCTTTACAGGTTCTTGGTACGATGAAACAGCTGAAAAAGAAGCAGCTAACACTCTTATCGGTAACGGATGTGTGCTTATTTCACAGCACGCTGACTCAATGGGTGCTCCCACAGCTTGTGAAACAGCAGGTGTTCCCAATGTTTCTTACAACGGTTCAACAGCAAGCGTAGCTCCCAACACATTCATCGTTTCTTCAAGAATCAACTGGGAACCTTACTTTGAATATGCTATCAAGGCAGCAGCTAACGGCGAAGCAATTCCCGCTGACTGGACAGGTACAATCGAAACAGGTTCAGTTCTTCTTACAGAAGTTGGAACAGCAGCAGCTGAAGGAACTCAGGCAGCAATCGACGAAGCAAGCGCAAAGCTTGTATCAGGCGAACTTAAAGTATTCGATACAGCAACATTTACTGTAGAAGGAAATGCTTTAACAACATACATGGCTGACGTTGATACAGATGCTAATTATGAAGGCGACCACGAAGCAATCGTTGACGGTTACTTCGCAGAGTCAACAGACAGAAGTGCTCCTTACTTCAATGTATTCATTGACGGTATCACACTTCTTGACCAGGCATTCTAATATACCTCTATAAAGCATGATGTATTGGGACATCATGCAGTCAAAAATTTCAAAGGGTGGCGCCGAGGCCACTCTTTGAATTTTTGCATTTATTGGCATTTTGTTTTTTTCACCCTGAGGAGATTGGATTTGGATACAAAACAGGCAGCTGTTTCGCTTAGAAACATCACAAAAACATTTGGCAGTGTGGTTGCCAATTCAAAGGTTAACTTAGATATTCGAAAGGGCGAAATCTTAGCCCTGCTCGGAGAGAACGGAAGTGGAAAAACCACTTTAATGAATATGCTCTCCGGTATTTATTTTCCCGACGAAGGACAAATTTTTATAAACGGCAAAGAAGCCGTTATTAAATCCCCCAAAGATGCATACGCATTGGGAATAGGCATGGTTCACCAGCACTTTAAGCTTGTGGATGTGCTTAGCGCGGCAGAAAATATTGTGCTTGGCATGAAGGGTAAGCTCAATATGAAAGAAATCTGCGCAAAGATCAACGATATATGTCAAAGATACGGATTTGAAGTTGATCCCAATCAAAAGATTTACAATATGTCGGTATCCCAAAAGCAAACCGTTGAAATAGTAAAGGTGCTTTTCCGTGGTGCCGATATACTTATTTTGGATGAGCCTACCGCGGTTTTGACACCTCAAGAGACTCAAAAGCTTTTTGATGTTTTGAGAAACATGAGAGATGACGGTAAGGCTATTGTTATTATCACTCACAAGATGCATGAAGTTGAAAGCTTGTCAGACAGAGTGGCAGTTTTAAGACACGGCGAATATGTGGGAGATATGCTTACTCAGGAAACAACGGCACAGGAAATGACCAACATGATGGTTGGCCATAGTGTGACCCTTAATATAGAAAGACCAAATCCCGTAAATCCTAAGCCCAGAATTCAGGTTTCAAATTTAACGGTAAAGAATGAGGAAGGAATAACAAAGCTTGACGATGTTTCTTTTACCGCTAACAGCGGAGAAATCCTTGGAATAGCAGGAATTTCGGGATGCGGACAAAAGGAACTCTTAGAAGCAATTGCAGGTTTGCAGCCTGCAGAGAACGGCACCATTTTCTACATTAACGACGATTCTTCAAAGGAAGAACTTTTAGGAAAAGATCCTTTAAAGATTCAGGAAATGGGCGTGACTCTTTCCTTTGTTCCCGAAGACAGACTCGGTATGGGCCTTGTGGGAAACATGGACCTTACAGACAACATGATGCTTCGCTCCTTTAGACACGGACATAATGTATTTACAGACAGAAAGGCTCCGAAGGAACTTGCAAAGAGGGTTGTTAAAAACTTGGAAGTTTCAACTCCCGGTATTTCAACTCCCGTAAGAAGATTATCAGGCGGTAATGTTCAAAAGGTTTTGGTGGGACGTGAAATTGCATCCGCTCCCACAGTTTTACTTACAGCTTATGCGGTAAGAGGACTTGATATCAACTCTTCTTACACCATTTACGATCTTATAAATCAACAGAAAAAGAACGGCGTTGCGGTAATATTTGTAGGCGAAGACTTGGATGTTTTGCTTGAAATATCCGATAAGATTTTGGTGCTTTGCGGCGGCAAGGTAAGCGGAATCGTGGACGGAAGAACAACCGATAAAAATACCGTCGGTATGCTTATGACTAAGGTAGGAGGAAAAGCGTGATGAACGAAAAAGTTAAAGAACCATTGTTTCACATTTCAAAGCGCGACAACATCCCTCCTGTTAAAGCCTGGGGCATAAGAGTTATCGCCATCATTTTAGCTTTGATTGTGTGCGCGATTGTCACCACTGTTCTTACAGGTGATAATCCCTTATCCGTATATGCCACCATCATTAAAGGTGCATTCGGTTCACAAAGAAAAGCCTGGGTAACATTTCAAAATACAGCAATTCTTTTAATAATTTCATTGGCCTTGACACCTGCTTTTAAAATGAAGTTTTGGAACATAGGGGGCGAAGGTCAGATTTTGGCGGGAGGCCTTGCAACGGCAGCTTGCATGATTTGCTTAGGAGACAAGGTTCCAAACGGATTGCTTATCGTAATCATGATTGCATCAAGTTTGCTTGCAGGTGCTGTTTGGGGATTAATCCCTGCAGTCTTTAAAGCAAAGTGGAACACTAATGAGACTCTTGCCACACTTATGATGAACTACATAGCTATAAGGCTTGTGGCATATTACACGGTTATCTGGGAAGTGCCTAAGGGCTCCGGAAAGATAGGCGTTATAAACCAAAGCACAAATGCCGGCTGGCTTCCAAACATCGGAAATAAATATTTACTTCCTATAATCGTTGCGGCTATCGTAACAATAGGAATGGTAATTTACTTAAACTACAGCCGCCACGGATACGAAATTGCGGTTGTAGGTGAGAGTGAAAGAACAGCCAAGTACGTAGGCATGAAGGTAAATAAAGTTATTATTCGTACCATGCTTTTATCGGGCGCCCTTTGTGGCTTGGCAGGCCTTTTACTTGTTGGCGGTGTAAACCACACGGTAACCACTACAATTACAAACAATCAGGGATTTACAGCTGTTATGGTTTCTTGGCTTGCAAAGTTTAATCCTGTCACTATGATTTTTACAAGCTTACTTATCATATTCCTTGACAGAGGTGCCGGAGAAATTTCAACTGCCTTCGGGCTTAACCATTCATTTTCAGACATTATTACGGGAATAATACTTTTCTTCATCATCGGATGCGAATTCTTTATTTCCTACAAGATAAACTTTAGAAAGAAATCAGCAAAGGAGGAGGTTTCAAATGATTGATTTGGTAGCATTTATACCCCGTGCCGTGGGTCAGGGAATTCCTCTTTTGTACGGAAGTACCGGTGAAATCGTGACACAGAAGTCAGGTAACTTAAACCTTGGTATTCCCGGTGTCATGTACGTAGGTGCGATAAGCGGCGTAATCGGTTCTTTCTTTTACGAACAGTCAATAAATAAGGGTGCGGCAGAAAACGGATTTTTAATGATTTTTATCCCTATGATCTGCTGTCTTCTTGGTTCGCTTTTGATGGGGCTTTTGTATTGCTTCTTAACAGTTACCTTAAGGGCCAATCAGAACGTGACGGGCCTTGCCATGACCACCTTCGGTGTGGGCTTTGGTAACTTTTTCGGTGGATCTTTAATTAAGATTTCAAACCTTGACGTTCCTTCAATTGCCCTTTCAAAGACAAGCGCTTATTTCAGTAAGTCTTTTGTAAAGGCTGAGAGCGCGGGATGGTTTGGAAAAATCTTTTTATCCTATGGATTTTTAGCTTACCTTGCAATAATCATTGCTTTGGTTGCATCATTTGTATTTAATAAAACAAGAGTTGGTCTTCACTTAAGAGCAGTTGGTGAAAGCCCTACAACCGCAGATGCTGCGGGCATAAGCGTAACAGCATATAAATATGTTGCTACATGTGTAGGGTGTATGATAGCGGGCCTTGGTGGTCTTTACTATGTAATGGATTACGCCTGCGGTGTCTGGAGTAACGATGCATTCGGTGACAGAGGCTGGCTTGCAATTGCCTTGGTTATCTTTACAATATGGCGTCCCAACATCGGAATCTTTTCTTCAATCTTGTTTGGCGGATTGTATATCCTTTATCTTTACCTTCCTACAGGCCTTGACCATATGGAATATAAAGAACTTTATAAGATGATTCCTTATGTTGTAACATTGATTGTTTTGGTGATTACAAGCATGAGAAACAAGCGAGAGAATCAGCCCCCTGCTTCTCTTGGACTATCTTATTTCAGAGAAGAACGATAAAGACTATTTTAAGGCAAGTCCGAAAAGCCCACTATTTGAGGGCATTCGGGCTTGCTTTTTATTTAAAGACAAGATAGAGTCAGATTATACACAAAAAGGGGGATTATAAATGGAAAAGTTACAAAAGGCTTTATTTGACAATCAGGACAAAGAATACAGAGTGTTTCAGCAAAAACTTATGCCGGGAATCGACCTTAATGACATAATCGGCGTTAGGCTTCCTGTTATAAGAAAGATTGCAAAAGAAAATGCAAAAACTGAGGATGCTAAGAAATTTTTAGATTCGCTTCCTCATAAATATTACGATGAAAATCAATTGCACGGATTTTTGATTAATCAAATAAAGGATTACGATGAATGCGTAAAACGCATTGATGAGTTTTTGCCTTACGTTGATAACTGGGCGGTATGCGATTCCATAAATCCAAAGATGCTTTCAAAGCATAAAGAGGAGCTTATTAAAGATATTAAAAGATGGGTTTCTTCTAAAGAGACCTACACTATAAGACACGGAATTCATATGCTTATGGCCTTCTTTTTGGATTCGGATTTTAAGAAAGAATACCTGGAAATTCCTGCAAAGATTGTTTCCGAAGAATACTACGTAAACATGATGATTGCCTGGTTCTTTGCTACGGCACTTGCAAAGAAGTGGGATGAGACAATTACTTATATTGAAGAAAAGAAACTGCCTGTATGGGTGCACAATAAGACAATTCAAAAGGCAATCGAGAGCTACAGAGTAAACGAAGAACATAAGCAGTATTTAAGAACTCTTAAAATAAAGTAATATAGAAAAACGATTTACTTAATTAAAGCGTTGACATGGTAACGCGTTGCTAGTATAATAAATTTCACGTATATAGAGGAGAGATAATGAATGGGAAATATATTTAAGGTTAGTGGTCCTCTTTCGCTTGGCGCCATGCCAAAAGCAGAAGCCGAAGTTATTGAGGAGAGAGCCGATACCGAGATTACATTTGCCCCTTCAGGTAATGCGGTACGTCTTTATGTAACATTCAGTAAGAGTGAGGGAGAAGCTCTTACGGCACAACAGAAGGCAGATGCTTTGAGAGAGAGCTTACCTTCAGACGTTGTATTTGAGATTAAAAGGATCGATGAAACTGGGTATGCGGCAGTTATCAAGACTACCGATACTTGCATTGAGCTAATCGAGAAAGACGAAAATGTTGCGAGTGTCACCATAGAAGAAGAGGCCCATACTACTGTTAGTTTGGATACATCAAAAAAAAACGAATCCGAGGGTTTTGAGGGTAGTAAAACCGAAAGAGTCGAAGACACGGTGGTAGACGAATCTATTACGGTTGAATCATATGAGAATGATCTGGGGAACTTGGAGACACAAACCGTTTTGAACGTTGACGTCGAAGATCACGCAAACCGTGACTTGGCAAAGGGGCCAATCGTAGGAATTATCGTATTGGCGGCAATATTGTTCGTAGGCTTTTCCTTTTTCTTTTTTAAGAAGAAAAGATAGTGAAATACAAGTGCTTACAGTGATTTCTCGCTGTGAGCACTTTTATTTTACAAAAAGAGGAAGGAGAGAAAGCTTTGAGAAGGTACAAATCAAAACACTTCTTTGCATTCTTGCTTGCACTTGCTATGCTTGTTACAACCGTTTTCCCCGGTAGCGTATCCTATGCTGCAGACTTAGAAACAAAGAGTGAAACCGAAACGGTAGAACAACCTACCGCACCAATCTTTGAAGAGGTTGGAGAGGAAGAAGTATCTGAAAACGACATCGCATTAAACTCTGAAGAAGTTGAAGAAGAAGAAGCTTATGCAGACGATGATGTCGTAAGAGTCTTCATCGTATTTGAAGACGAGGCTGTGGTTGAGGCCGGATATTCAACCGAGGATATTGCCGAAGACAAAAAGGCTATGGCATATTCCGACAAACTTGAGAAAACTCAGGATGAAGTAATTGGAAAAATTGAGGATGAAGTATTGGAGGGAGAATCCCTTGAAAAAAGATATAGCTTCACCCTTCTTACAAACGCTGTATCTGCGGAAGTAGAATACGGCGCAGTGGAAGACATTGAAAATGTAGACGGTGTATCTGCAGTATATGTCGTTCCCGTATATGAAACTCTTGCCGATGATGCAATCGACCCTAAGACAATGACTTCGGGCGAAATGGTCGGAAGCTATTCAACTTGGGCTTCCGGTTACACAGGAGCAGGAATGAGAATTGCGGTTATCGATACAGGTCTTGATATGGATCACCCTTCGTTCACAGAAGAAGGATTCTTAGCCGGATTAAACGAAACTGCAGAAAAGAACAATAAAGCAATTGCTGATTACAATCTTTTAAATAAGGATGAAATCGCAACAGTAGCGGACAGATTAAATGCAAAAACAATGCGTCCTGACTTAACACAGGACAATACCTACTACAACGCAAAGGTTCCTTTTGGATTTAACTACGTTGATGAAGGTTTTGATGTAACGCATGACAATGATGATGAAGGAGATCACGGAACACACGTAGCAGGTATCGCTACAGCAAACAAATACGTTCCTACCGAAGACGGATTTGCCACACAGGCTCTTGGTGTTGTAGGTACAGCTCCCGATGCTCAGCTCTTCGTTATGAAGGTATTTGGTCAAAACGGCGGAGCTTACCCCGATGACTACATGGCAGCTATCGAAGATGCTCTTTTGCTTGGCGCTGACACAATCAACTTAAGCCTTGGTTCTTCAAGCGCAGGTGAAACAGCAGCCGCAGAAGAATACATTAACGAAATAATGAAGCGCCTTGAAGGCACAAACACTGTTGTATGTATTTCAGCAGGTAACTCTGCTAACTTCTCCGAAAGCTCTGAATACGGCCTTAACTTTACATCCGATGTAAACGCGGACACAGTAGGTTCTCCCGGTTCTTACACAAACGCATTTACAGTAGCAAGTGCAGTAAACACAAGCTTAACAGGATATGCTGCAAATGCAAACGGAGTAAGAGTATTCTACCAGGACGGTACCAGCGGAACCAATAAGCCCATGTCAACATTGGCTAAGGACGGAAAAGAAACAGAATATGACTACGTTCTTTTAAAGGGCATCGGTGCCGAAGAAGAATATGAAGGCATTGATGTAAAAGGAAAGATTGTATTTGTAAGCAGAGGCTCTTCAAGCTTCTCTGATAAACACAACATTGCAGCAAAGAAAGGCGCAATCGGTGTGTTCGTTTACAACAACGCAGAAGGCGCATTGGGAATGAACCTTGCAAATTCAACCACTACAATCCCTTGCGCAGGTATCAGAAAGTCAACAGCTATGGAAGTGGCTGAAGCTTCCGAATATGATGAAGCTACAAATACTTACACAGGTAAGATTACAATTATTCCCGGTCTTGCTTTAGACTTTAATGTTCCCGAAGGATATCTTATGAGTGACTTCTCTTCATGGGGTGTTCCCGGAGACCTTGCATTAAAGCCTGAAATTACAGCTCCCGGCGGAAATATTTATTCAACAATCGATAACGGCGGATACGGTGTAAAGAGCGGTACATCCATGGCATCTCCCAGCATGGCCGGCCTTTCTGCACTTGTCCTTCAGTATATTGAAGAAAACAACCTTACACAAAAGACAGGATTATCTGCAAGAGCACTTACGCAGAGCCTCCTTATGTCTACAGCTATGCCTCTTACCCAGGCAGACGGAGGATACTATTCTCCTCGTAAGCAGGGTGCGGGACTTGCAAATGCTTATGCGGCAATCAACACACCTTCATACCTTACAGTAGGTTCCGAAGCAGGAAACGACGGTAAAGTTAAGATTGAGCTTGGTGATGATCCTGAAAGAAATGGTAATTACAGCTTTAACTTCACTGTAAACAATATGTCGGATAAAAAGGCTTACTACACATTTGACAACGTATTTTTAACAGAGTCTGTTGTGGAAGGCGTATTTACCGCAAATAACTCATACAGATTAAATCCTAACGTTACCATTAAGACAGACAGCGAGCAGTATTTATACGACGTTGATGCGAATGGACGCGTTAACTTAAACGATGCTTATGCTCTTTTAAAGATGATCAATAAGAGTGCAAGCTACGCTATCGTTGAAAACTTTGAAGATACATACGACTTTAACGATAACGGCGTAATCGATACAGATGACGTAAACACACTTATGAGAGCAATTGCTTGTCCTCGTAAGTCAGAGCTTAACTTAAAGGAAAAGGTATTTGTTGTTAAGAATAAAGCAAACGTTTCCGTAAATGTTTCTTTATCCAAAGAAGACAGAGCATATATTGATTCAAACTTTGAAAACGGTATGTTTGTTGAAGGATTTGTGATCTTAAACGGTCAGGTTGATCTTTCACTTCCCGTACTTGCTTTCTATGGTGACTGGTCAGATTCATCAATGTTTGAGCCTTTCGATGCAATGCAGTACTTTGCAGGAAGCGAAGACGAATATGCATACTGCGGAATCGCACGCACCAATTACCTTACATGGAAGCAGGCAGGAAGCGGCAAGACATACTACTATATGCCTAACGCATATGAAACAGACGAAGAATACATTGCCGACAGAAATGCATTCTCTACACTTAGAGGTGACAAGCTTGATGCATTTACATTTACCCTTATAAGAAATGCTTCTAATGTAACCGCAAGCATTACAAATGCAGAAACCGGTGAAGTATATTATGAATTACAAAAGGGTGCAATTCAGGCTACCTACTACAGCGATTCTGCCGCTTCATGGTTATCTACTTCAGCAAAGGCTAACCTTGGCTGGGCAGGTACAGACGCAGAAGGAAATGCTCTTTCCGACGGAACAAAGATTAACGTTTCAATTACAGCTCTTCCTGCATACTATAACAACGGAAAAGAAGCTAAGGGCAAGGGTGTTACATTAACATATCCTATGACAATCGATAACACTAAGCCTACAGCGGAAGTTGTAAATGCAGTAATGCCTACACTTGATGTAAGCGGAAATGCTCTCGATACAGGTTCACTTACAGTATCTGTAAAGGATAACAGATA
>JAILCK010000070.1 GCA_024680435.1 Lachnospiraceae bacterium | reverse complement strand
GCTTCTTTAAGTAAAGAAATTGAAGTTATAACTGAAGGCACAAAAGAATGCAAATGGGCAATTGCATAGGAAACATCTTTATCTGTTATACCCGTTTTGGGATCAATTTTTACCTGATGTTCTTTGATTATATCATTGTGTAAATCTAAATCATCTAAAACAATCCATTTGTCAACGTCCGGATTATCATTAAGCCATTCAAGAATTTCATTTGCTTTTACAAGGCTGAATCTTTTAGTCTTTCGGATTTCTTCTGTAGAAAAATCAGGAGTTACACCCATGAGCGGAATATTATATTTAACCAGATAGTCACTTAAAGAAACAGCTGTCTCATTGAGGGGAACCAAGTTTTCATCAAACCAAAACCTCCATGCAGAATGGATGACTACTTGGGCGTTTGTTTCTTTTACTATTTTTGAAAGAAGTTTAACCTTGTCTTCATCAACATGATAGAAAGAAGATATCTCCAAAGAATGGTCATTTACGTTTAAAACACCATCTATGTCCAGAAAAATAATATTATTCATATATATCCTTTCAAATGGATTTACCGAAATCATTTAAAAGAAATATAATATGACTATGGACAGCAGTCAATTTATTATATATGAATAATAATGTAAGAATTCTTAAGCAAACGCAATGGAGTAAATAGATGCAGAAGTACGATAACCTGGGCGAAGTATTTAAGAAGTTAAGAACAAACAGACATATTTCTTTAAAGCAGATTGCAACGGAAGAAGTATCGGTATCGCAGCTTTCAAGATTTGAAAGTGGAAAATCCGATATCTCTTTGAGCAAGTTTTTGATTGCTCTTGATAATCTAAATATCGAAGTTGATGAGTTTATTGATACGGTAAATAACTATCAGAGAACTGAGCAGATTAAGTTTATGAGCGCTTTGGTGCCTTTGGAATATGAAAGAAACGTCGAAGGCTTTAGGAAAATGATGCTTGAAGAGGAAGAGAAGTTTAAAAAGAACCCTGATGTTTATAGGTATCATCTAAATGTTATTTTGCTTCAAGGCTTTATTTGTAAGTGCGATGAATCGATTCAATTTCCAAAGAAGTATATAAATGAAATTGCTGACTATTTGTTTACAACGGAGGAGTGGAACTATTATGAAATAATCCTTATTGGTAATCTGTATTTGTTTATAGATATTCCGCTCTTACACAAAATGGGGCAAGAAATAATCAAAAGGCAGGAGTTTTACAGAGAGATAGGGTCTCAAAAAAGTGTTGTAATGATTACTCTTTTAAACATATTTGAGACATGCGTGTATAGAGGCGCTTTGGATGTGGCAGATTATTACAAGCAAGAAACCATTAAGCTTATAACCGATGAAACTGATTTATATAAGAGAACTATCCATTTGTTTTTATCCGGAATGCTGGATTATAAAGAAGGAAAGAAAGAAAAAGGAATCGAAGAGATGAATAAAGCCATTAAGATATTTGAATGGGTCGGCTCTGAGAACCTTGCAAACAACTACAAAAAGGATTTCGAAAAGTACGTAAAATAAAAAATTGCATATTTGCAACAAAACGCAACCCCAAGTTTTCGTATGATAACCTAATCGAAAAGAAAGATATGAAAAGAGGTTATCAAGATGACAGAGAAAAAGTCTAAGCGAAACGAGGGGTTACTTTTTTTCGGAAGATGGACTTCCAAAATAGGAGACATAGTATTTGACTATGTAAATAGCGTAGTGCTGGTGCATGCTTTTACAAAAAGCTCATGGGTGCTTGCCTTGTATCAAAGTTCGCAGACCATCGTTCAGATTATTTTTAATCTTATAGGCGGAGCCATAGCCGATGGGGGAAAAAGAAAAAAGATATTAATTACCACGGACTTATTAAGCGCGATTGTATGCCTAATAGCCAGTTTCTTTGTGCAGTCAAAGCTTGTAGCGGTTGCGCTCATTTCGGCAAATGCTCTTTTGGCGTTAATCTTTGCCTTCAGCTCTCCCACATTTAAAGCAATTGTGCGAGAGATGGTAAGTAAAGAAAGAATCGTTAAGTATAATTCTATTTCAAATGCCGGAAAGGAACTTATAAGCATGGCAGGGCCCATTATCGGTGTGGCGCTTATGTCTTTGGTGGGAGCAAGGGGCTCACTTATTATAAATGCAATCACATTCTTTATTTCCGCTATTTCAGAATGCTTGCTTGTTAAGCTTGATAATGAAACAAAAGAAGAAGCGAAGGCAAAAAAGAACTTAATTCGTGACATAAAAGAAGGGTTAAAGTATTTATACAATGAAAAGCCGATTCTTGCTTTGCTTATATTATCAGCACT
>JAILCK010000054.1 GCA_024680435.1 Lachnospiraceae bacterium | reverse complement strand
TGTTTGGGCTTTCTTCGTGCTCGCCAACGGGCATGAGCTTTTCGCATTCGGGGTCGTTTAACAAAACGGCGATTGTGTCTGTCCCGATTTTATAGATTGCCAAGGGGCCTTTAACGTCCTTGACTTTTTCTGTATTTGTTTTTTCTGTCGCTGTGCCTGTTGCACCTTCCGAGCCGTTTGTATTGGCTGTGCCGGTTGCACCTGCGTTTTTGTTTCCGCAAGATGCACATAGTAATAAGGTTAAGCACATTAGTATCGATAATACGAGTTTCTTTCCGAGTAACTTATTCATTTAGCGTTTCCTCCTTTTTACACACAAAAAGAGTACGCTAAGTAAACGTACTCTCAAGTGTTATTATTAATTATTCGTATTATCAAGGGATTAACCGCGAAGGGGACTGGCCCAACAAGGGCGGCTTATTTGCAAAAGTCCTATGACTTTTGCAAGTGTATTGCCGAAAGTCCTATGACTTTTGCAAGTGTATTGTCGAAAGTCCTATGACTTTTGCAAGTGTATTGTCGAAAGTCCTATGACTTTTGCAAGTGAATTGTCAAAAGTCCTATGACTTTTGCAAGAAACCGCCAAAAGTCGTGCCATTTTTGTTGTCCATTACATTTTTATGAGGGAACTTTTAGGGGTTCGCTACATTTTTATGAGGGAACTTTTGTAGTTCCGTTACACTTTTATGAGGGAACTTTGCAAATTTGGAATAAAAGAAGACCTGAAATGTAATTTCAGATCTTTTCCTTTAAACATCCTTTGTTCATAAAAACAGATGTCAATCTCAGCAACTGCAATATCAATATCATACATGTCCTTTCAATACTCGCCCACATATGGTGCTATATTGCGATTGCACTCCTAAAATTTAGCTTTATCTTCCAATTTTCTAATTGACAAAGTCTCAAAATCATTACATTATAATAATTAGAGAGTAAAAAACATTATTCAAAGGAGGGATATTCGTGAATTTCAAAAAGTCATTTGCATTATTTGCAGCAGCAACATTGTTCCTTAATATTGGAACCCACTCATTTGCTTACCCTGGAGGAAGCAATACAGAAATGCAGAAAATCGAGAAAGAACAATTTTCATATTATCGTGAGTGTGATAGACAAACTGGACTTATTCTCGAAGAATACGATACGCTCTTCAATGGTGTAAATGATACAGATTATGTTGCACTTGCTACATCAATGTCCATGGACAAAAGCGATAGAATTCTAGCAATGGATTTTATTACACAGATTTATTCTGATGTGGATAGCAACGAAAAAACCTACCTTAAATCTTACATAGAGAGTTATGCTCCATACAGCGGCAAAAAGGAGTTGGTTCTTTTCTGTAACAAATTAAGCGCAAAGAGATTCGCAGTAAGAGGGACTTATTCGCGGCTCGATGCAAAAAACTACGCTCTGCAATACTACAATGGCACAAATTCATCTTACCCTAATCTGCGCTACTTGGGTGGAGACTGTGCCAACTTCGTGTCGCAATGCCTTCATGCCGGTGGAAAATCAATGTCAGGAAGTTGGTATATTTACAAAAGGAATAGTTCATATCCTTCACCCAAAACCGTAAAAGAGTTAAACTCCAGCTGGACGGTCGCTGATCCAAGCGCATGGATTAGTGCAAAAGAATTCAATAATTATTGGTCCAGTAATTCTACAACATACACATATAGTGTTCAAGATTATAAAGAAAAACACAAGGATATCTACAAAGAGAATATTGGTATTGGCGATGTTGTTCAATTACTAAAGCCCGTTTTATGGTGGTATGAAGGCTATCACACGATGATTATAGTGGGTTTTAACGGAGTAGATAGCGACTTTATTTATGCTGCACATTCTCGTGATACCAACAATAGCTCAATACTTAAAAATATTTGCGACGATTCAGCCAATTCTTACAAAAACTACCAAATTGAATTCTTCCATATTAATTAGATAAAGGAAAAGTATTGTTATGAGAGAAAAGAGACACATAAAAGCCAAACCTATTCTCTTCGTTGCAATTGCATCTTTTATAATCGCACCGAGTATTCTCTGCTATATCGTATTTGGTACATTTAACTGTCCTAAAGTAGCCATAGCTCTTTCCTCTATAAATGCAGGACGCGCTAAATATGTTGAAGTCAGTTCGAGGCCGACAAAAGTTGTCTTGGCAACACCGGACGACCCTATGAAAGCATTTACCGAATACATGGAAGAAAATGGATATACCATTGTAGAAGACAAACAACTCGGCGGATGCTACTGCGTGTCCAAGAATGATATTGAAGAAAAAATTTTCTTTTCTGTAAATGGTTATTATTCTTTATGGCGATGGGCAGGAAACAGTGACTAAATTCTTCAAATAAAAGAAGACCTGAAATGTAATTTCAGGTCTTTTCCTTTTTATAACATCATTTTGTAGATATTGGTACAATCTTCTTCGTTTAATTTAACAAAGCCTGAGATAGAGCCGGTTCTTCCGTCTCCGTAGCAAAGCATCTTTACAAGTGTAGGAATGTCTTCTTCTTTTGCTCCAAGTTCATTAAATCTGATTGGCATGCCGATTGACTTTAAGAAGTTTTCTAAAGCTGTGATTCCTTGAAGGGCTGTGGCTTCGGGGTTGTCAAAGTCCATTTGAATGCCCCACACTCTGGTGGCAAGCTTTGCAAAGCGCATTACATCGTGCTTATAAACGTATTTAAATACTGCAGGCATTGTGACTGCAAGCCCTGCGCCGTGTGCGCAGTCATAAAGGGCTGAAAGCTCATGCTCTATGTTGTGGCTGTTCCAGTCTTGGCTTCTTCCCACGCCCACGATATTATTGTGTGCCACCATTCCTGCCCACATGATGTTTGCTCTGGCTTCATAGTTATTAGGATCGGCGATTACTCTGGGTCCTTCGTGAATCATGGTAAGTAAAAGGCCTTCTATAAGTCTGTCGGTCACTTCCACGTCTTTTGAATTGGTTAAATATCTTTCGTGAAGGTGAGCCATGATATCTGTGATTCCTGCTGCCGTCTGGTAGGGAGGAAGTGTCTGTGTGAGGGCCGGGTTTAAAATGCTAAACTTAGGCCTGATGGCTTCACCACTTGCTCCTCTTTTAAACATTCCCTCTTCTTTTGTGATAACAGAGTCTCCGCTTCCTTCGCTTCCCGCTGCGGCAATTGTTAAAATGGTGCCCACAGGGAGTGCCTTTTCAATTGGCTTTCCCATGTAGAAGTCCCAAAAGTCTCCGTCGTAAACCGTTCCTGCCGCAATTGCCTTTGAAGAATCGATTACGCTTCCTCCGCCTACTGCAAGCACAAAGTCTATTCCTTCTTTTTTGCAAAGCTTTATGCCTTCATACACAAGACCGCTTCTGGGATTTGGCTTTACGCCTCCAAGCTCAAAGTATGGTATGTTTTCTTGTTCAAGTGATTTCTTTACCCTGTCCAAAAGGCCGGATTTAACCACGCTTCCTCCGCCGTAGTGGATTAAAACCTTTGTGCCCAAAAATCTTTTTACAAGCTTTCCGGCCTGGCTTTCTGTATCTTTACCAAATGCAAAGTAGGTAGGTGCATAGAATGTAAAATTCTCCATTATTTTTCCTCCGTTTTAAAAGTTTTCTTTAAAGTGAAGCACGCTTGAATCTATTTTTGATACGTTTTCAAATCCTGTGGAGCTCATTAGGTATCTAAGGTCGCTTGTTACTTTACTCACAAACTTCTTTACTCCTTCCACTCCTTCTTGTTGAAGGCTTGGCATCATGGAGCGTCCCACTGCCGCAGCGTCTGCTCCAAGGGCAAGGGCCTTAAATACGTCGGCTCCCGTTTCAATTGAGCAATCCACTATAATCTTTACGTTTGTATCTTTAAGGGCTTCTTTGATCTTTGGAAGTATCATAAGTGGCGGAACCGCATAGGGGATTCGGCCGTGATGGTGGCTTACTATAATTGCACTTGCGCCGATTCTTGCGCACTTTTTGGCATCCCTTACGCTAAGCACGCCCTTCACCACAAAGGGAAGCTTATAGTCTTTAATGTAAGATTCAAGCATTTCTTCTGTCTGAAATGTCATTTCTTCTCCCACCACAACGTCATAGCCCCTTTCTCCAAAGATGTGGTCTATGTCCATTCCGATTGCGATGGCCCCTGCTTCTTTGGCAAAAGAAAACTGGTCTCTTACCTTCCCGTTATCGGCATAGGGCTTTACGATTCTTACTGTCTTAGCTCCTGTATCCGCTATTT
>JAILCK010000047.1 GCA_024680435.1 Lachnospiraceae bacterium | reverse complement strand
TGTAAAGTTAACTTTCCATGAGCAAAGAGGAGCCATGAAGAATAAAATTGAGGAATTAAGAAAGCAAAAGGGAATAAGGCAAGAGGAACTGGCAATGGCCCTAGAAGTGTCCAGGCAAACAATCGGCTCTCTTGAAAACGGAAGGTACAATCCCTCCATTCAATTGGCTTTCAAAATTTCAAAGTACTTTGGGTTAAAAATTGAAGACATTTTTATTTACGAGGAGGAATGAGAATGAGTGACAAAGGAAGGGTCGGCACAGTGCTTGTCATTGTGGGCGTCTTTCTGGTATTGGTAAGTATGTTTGTCTTTTTCTTTGTTAAAGGCGAAAACTTTACCTATACCGTTATCAGCTTTTCTATTTTCGGAGGAGGCTTCGGCCTCTTGGGTGACGGCCTTGGCAGGTTAAATATGGCAAGGATTTCAAAGAAAGACCCCGAAAAGATGAAAAAATTTAACATTGAAAGAAACGATGAAAGAAACATTTCTATCGATGAAAAGGCCAGAGCCAAGGCGTTTTCTTTGATGATTTATCTTTTTTCAATCGTTTTGGTGGTACTGGCAATAATGAGAATCGACATAAAGGCTTTGTTTATCGTGCTTGCGGCCTACATGATCGTGCTTATGTATTGCCTGATTATTAAATTAAAACTATACAGGGAGATGTGAGAAAATGAGATTGGTTATTGAGGATTTGCACAAAAGCTTTGACAAAAAGCAGGTGCTAAAGGGTATTGATTTTACCTTTGAAGAGGGTAAAATCTACGGACTTTTGGGAAGAAACGGAGCAGGTAAAACTACATTTTTTAACTGCTTAAATAAGGACTTAAAGGTGGATAAGGGTTCTTTTACCTTCCTTGAAGGAGACACAAAAAAGGAAATGGAGCCGGAAGACATAGGATATGTTCTTTCCGTTCCCACAGTTCCCGAATTTTTAACGGGAAGAGAGTTTTTAAAGTTTTATCTTGATATAAACAAAGCAAGAGTTGAAAATCCAAAATCCATTGATGAATACATGGATTACGTGGGCATAATGCCTGAAGACAGAAACAAGCTTTTAAAGGACTATTCACACGGCATGAAGAATAAGCTTCAGATGCTTGTAAACATTCTTGGAAATCCAAAGCTTTTGCTTCTTGATGAGCCCCTTACTTCCTTAGACGTTGTGGCAGCAGAAGATATGAAGGCTCTTTTAAGAGATGTAAAAGAAAACAGAATTACCATTTTCTCCACCCACATCATGGACTTAGCCTTAGACCTTTGTGATGTGATTGTGCTTTTAAATCACGGAGAACTTGAAATCGTAGATAAATCAAACCTAGACAATAAAGCATTCAAAGAAAGAATCATTGAAGCTCTTAAGGAGGAAGAAAATGCTTAAGACGCTTAAATATACTTTCAAGCTTAGGAAAACATATAAGACTAATTCCGTTCTTTATGTGTTAAGACAGCTTCCTTTTGTTAAAAAAATATTGCCGCCTTCCCTTTCGGAAAGTAAGGTTTTAAGCTTTATTGCAACACTTATTTTCCTTGTATGGGAAATTTTTGCAATGACTTACGGAAAAATTATTTATTATTTCTTTGGAATACCCGGCATCGTTAATTTTAGCAACGATCCCTCGGCTCCGGAACTTTTTCTTCAAACACTTGCTTTATTTACACTTGTCGGAATGATTCTGAATGTAGACTTTTTAAGCTACAGAAAAGATAAGCAGTACGCACTTTCAATATTTAAGCTAAATGCAAAAGAATACACTTTGGTGGACCTTTTTTACTTTTTCTTTAAAACAGTTGTAGGCACCATGCCTTTTATACTTATGCTTGGCCCTGCTTATAACATTCCCTTGTGGTTTTGCATATTGGTGCCTTTCTTAGTGGCTTTTGGAAAGTTTGTGTACTCAAGCTTCGTGCTTAAATACTACGATGAAACAGGTGAAGTTATTTATGCGGGAAAGAAACTTTTCTCATGGATAATCGGCGGAGGACTTGCCTTTGTTACCTTTTTGCTTCCTGTTTTTGAAGTAAAAATACCTTTAAAAATCAGCATGGGCATTATGATTTTGGCCGGTGTTTGGGGACTTATAAGCGCTATAAAGATTTTTACCTATAAAAACTACGCAAATATTAATAAAGATATGCTAAGCCAAAGCACCATGGCGATGGAGAAAGCAAGGAATAGCAGTAAAACCTATGTTTCTTCTTCAATTTCGGGAGATGCAAGTGTAACAAGCAATAAAGCGGGCTTTGAGTATTTAAATGATCTTTTTGTTAAACGTCATAAGAAGCTTTTGCAAAAGCCTACAAACATTGAAGCAATAGTGGTGATTGTGCTTGCGGTATTGCTCCATGGTCTGTTCCTTGTTCTCGGAGTAAACAGAAGCAACATGGGAGACCTCTTTTCAAGGATGATTCCTTACTTTTCCTTCCTTGTCTTTATGCTAAACAGAGGAGGCCAGTACACAACAGCTTTATTCTTAAACTGCGACAGAAGTTTGCTTACGTTTTCTTTCTACAAGAAAAAAAGAAACCTCTTAAAGCTCTTTGTGATAAGGCTTAGAGAAATAATTAAGGTTCATTTGCCTGTTGGCTTGGCACTTTCTGCTTTCGTTATTTCATTTTTGTTTGAGCCCGGCAACTCAGAATCTATACATAAGTGCCTCTTAGTGTTTTTAACTATCATGGCTGAGAACGCAATCTTTTGCATTCATCATATGGGAATTTACTACCTCCTTCAGCCTTTTAACGTAAACACCGAGATTAAAAACGCAAGCTATTATGCCGTAACAATCATTACATATGCGGCGCTATATTGGCTTCAGCTTCAAAAGATTTCCTTGGATGTGTTTGCATATTCATGTCTTGGCTTTGGATTTGTATATGCTTTGATTATAAGCATCTTAGTTTAC
>JAILCK010000042.1 GCA_024680435.1 Lachnospiraceae bacterium | reverse complement strand
ATCGTTGCCCATAATCCAACCATTCTCGAATTCTTGCCATTGCATCTTCGTGGTTGAATTTTGGCTGACGTTTGATTTTGGTTTACCCATGAGAGATTCATGAGACGTCCAATATTCGAAGACACCTGCTGGGAGGGTAAAATATCCTCTTGATGCATCACCAACTAGACTCGCCTTTTCGCAGTGAAGTGATTGCATTTTTGTATCATTATGAACAGTTACATCCTCTTTAATTGGACCAAGCGTTTTTTCATTAGACATCCAAGTAAGGTAGATTAATATATTATCTGAAGTTACTTTCATGTCATATAATTTCTTCCTATACTCAGGCGTTAACGTATTATAGATATTATATGCAGTGCCCGTTAAGAACTGCTCTCCGGTTTCAGTTCTAGAACCATCTTTATTGACAGTAGTCACCCAATACAAACCACCTTTTGAGAATTTCTGGGAACAATAATAAGTTCCAGTCTCAGATATATCAGCCTCTTTATTTGCTAGCGTTTTACACGATGTTGCACCAATCATATTGCCGGTCGTATTTTTATTTGAATTATAGTAGGATTGAGCATAAGTATATTTTACTTTTTGAGTTGATCCAAACCAGTCGCTAAAATAGATATAGAAATTCCTGTTTCCATATGCGCCACAAGGAGCTGATCCAGTGCCGGCTTTTATTGCCGCAGCGTTTGGTTGGTATGGTGTGTAGCGATATAGGGCAGATGTTGCAAGGTTTTCAATATAAACTCTTGAACTTCCGCAGGATGCTGTTGGTGAATAGCGAATGTCGTTCCAGCCAATTGGATAATTTGTCCAACCACCAGAAAGGACTGTGTCAAATAATTCTGCCGCTTTTCTGATTTGATTTTTTATTCCATAGTATTTTGAATCGCAAGCTGCTGTATCTGGACAGCCATATCCAGTTGCAGAACGATACTGATAATTACTGTTTGGCCACTGGTCGGTTATAAGGCCTTGCTCCTTTTCGAGAAGAACAATCAAAACCTGTGGATTAATTTTGTAATCTTGAGCTGCCTGATAAATAATATGTGCTGCAGATTCACCATCAAACAATTCCCCAGCTAAGCAGACGAACTTGCCATTTTCAACGTGATAAAAGTAGGTTTTCCCGCCATAGTTGTATTTATAGTTATAGACTACGCCATTATATTTATCAGGAGTTACAGATGATCCTTTTACGCTTGAAGCAGCTTTATTACAATTGTTTTTGTTTTTTAAAAAAGACTGTATTTCTGTTTCTGACATTGATGCATAATTTCTCATTACGGCATCCGACATAATATTTCCAGCCTTGAATTGGGACATGTCAGCTGCGCTCGTTTGACGCATATTCCTCGTCAATAAGAAGCTAAAAGTAGCAATCATTATAAAAACAAAAATTCCGATAAAGACGTAGCGCCTATCGAGACGTCGATTCTCGCCTTTGCCATCTATGATCCTATAGATTACGTTTTCTTCTTTCAAAGCTGGTTCCCCGCTTTATTATTGTTTTTATGTTTATGCTTTTTTATATTATATCTTATCTTCTTCCCTATTGTCAAATTTTTATGCTGCCGTTTAATGTGTTGCTGCGGCTTCCAACTGTGATTTTAAGAACGAATGAATAATTTCCAGTTGCGATACCTTCAGTTGAGATGTCAAAACCTTCGCATGATGATGAATCTGCACCAGCATTAATAGTTTTTGCCGTTCTTTTAATATAGTCACCATTTGCGGATTTCATTTCGAGCGAACAATCGCCAACTTCTCTTAATTCTTCGTAAATCGTTACGCGAAGTTGATATTTCCCATTTATAACTTCGTTTTTTGTAATGCTGACATTTAGCTCATTTTTGCTAGGCTCTGGCTCATCTTCGTTTTGCTTCGGAGTTTTATCAGGATTTTCATCCTCTTCGTTTTTCTCTTCCTTTTTCTCGAAGATTTCTTTCTCTTTTTTCTTTAATTCAGTTTCATTTACAGCAGTATTTAATGGAGCTTCGTCCTTTTTTTCTGGTGGCATAACAATGGATAATAATAAGAAGGTTAATCCTGCAACGAATGCCAAGAGTACAAGAATGTATGCGAAGCTGAAGTCTTTTTTATTTTTTCTTCTATTCTTCATATACTATTATTATAGTATATTCCTGGTTTTATTCAACTAACTCTTATAGAGGCCACTGTATTTGCGGTTGTCATAGATTAAAGTAGGAATGGACTTTGCATGAATTTTTTCATCAACGATCTCTTTATTCTTTTTGAGTGCAGTCTCGACTTCTTTTGAAGAGATAAGTCTTTCGATTTCCTTGATGTCAGCTTCAGTTGCACCGAATTCTTTTAGCCAACTACTAAAGTTTTTAATAACATCTTCTTCCCCCCACTCATTATTTAAGTCTCTTTCTTGGAAATTCTTTCCTTTTTCATCTTCGCCAGTAAAGAGCTTATTAATAAGTTTACTAATATAGAAGAGACGTGGGCTTTCTAGGCCTTTTTCATCTTTTGTTGCATAAATTTGAGTTGCAATAATATATTTTGAAGCAATGAGTGAGTTCTTGAATTTATAGCCACCATCTGGTTTTTCAATTGGATAGACGACAATATATGTTACATATTTATCAAAGAAGCCAGAACTAAGTTGATTCTTATATGAGCTTCTACAGACAACACAGCCTGGGTCCATAATATCAAAAGCAACATTTTTCCTCTTCATAAGATCTTCATACGAAGCATTGTCGTTTAGGACTGGGAGATTCTCGAGTGATGAGAAGTCCTCCTTACCCCAAGATTTAAGACGATCTGGAATACCGCCGAAGATTTGACCCCATTCACCAATGTTTTGACCAATTTGCTCGAAGATATTATGTGGCTCTTCAGCATCAATTGAGCACTCGATACTGGTGAGACTACATTCGCTTGGCTTGCTGACATTACAGGTTCCGAAGACCCAAAGCGCAAGCAAAGATTTAATCGCGATAACAATTGACCAAACCGTAACAAGAACGATTACGACTGAGATGATTTCGATTGTAATGCTAAGTGGCTTAACAAGTTTTGGATGCTTCAAAATTACGTGTTTTAAGACAGTGTTTTTTACATCATCTTTAAAGTTTGTATCACATTTTTGAAGGCGAACTTTTTTAAAAACACAGTGCCATGCTTTTTTGAAGACAGCGAGGTATTTTTTTCCAATTTCACGCTTAAAAATCGAAAGGAAGGCGACAACGATGCCAACGAGTGCAAGAATGATAAATGCTGCAATACAAACCATGTGATTATTATATCACTTTTCGAAGTTCGCCAAGGAGCTTGTCGATTTGTTCTGGAGTGTTTTGATAGCCAAGTGAGATGCGGATGAGTGGCGGGAAGTGCATTTTATGATCAAGGAAGTAGTGAACACAGAAGTAGCCTGTGCGGGTCATGATTCCCTCTCCTGCAAGAGCTTCACCAAGAAGATGAGAATCTAGTCCGTCAACATAAAAACTCATTGTAGAAGTCGGTTCGTGGTTTAGAAGGTGTAATTTTTTACCAGAGTTATCGCGATCTTCTTTCTTTATATCAATATTTCCGACAGTTCCGTTTTCTTTAAAGAAGTTGAAGATTTTCTGCTCATTTTCTTCAAGTGTTTTCTTCGCTGATTTTGACAAATTCTCAAGCCAATCGATTGCAGCTCCAAGCGCAATTATCTCTCCCCAAGCCTGAAGACCAGACTCAAATTTTGTATAAAGATGGTCAGGATTTTCTGATGATAATAGATACGATTCAAGGTCAACATCATCAACCATACCGCCGCCAATAAAGCTCGTATCGATATATTTAACGAAATCTTTTCTTACTACCATTGCACCAAGTGATGGCGCATACATTTTGTGTGCCGAGAAACAGATCGCGTCCGGCTCGGTTTTTTCAAGAATCTCTTTACTATGAGCCATAGCTTGTGCTGCGTCAATAACAATAAAACCGCTACTTTCATGAACATGTTTAATAACTTCTTTAATATTTTTGAGAGTG
Source organism: Lachnospiraceae bacterium (assembly GCA_024680435.1). Taxonomy (GTDB): domain Bacteria; phylum Bacillota; class Clostridia; order Lachnospirales; family Lachnospiraceae; genus UBA1258. The sequence continues at coordinate 19,102 of JAILCK010000042.1, read as the reverse complement.
CGACCGTCAATATTAGATGCGGCATTTAATACAACAAATGCGTTTTTTGGGATATCTTTAATGTTAATAGAACCATCCTTATTCCTCGAAATAACTTTTCTTTTTATCCCATATTTTTTTGCAAAAGAGATTGACGAAAGGAATGGCGAGTTATGTTCAATATCGGAAATTACGATATTCTTTATTTTTGCCTTTTTAATATCAAATTGGGAAAGAATAAGATTTAGGCCATAGGTTGTATTTAGCGTGAATGACACAAAGTAATCTTTTTTCTTTAGCTTCAGATAATCAAGAATTTTTTCGCGAGTTGAGTTCACTTTTTCATCAGTGATCTTTCCCCATTTATATTTTACGCGCTCACCGCAAGAATTAAATTCTTTATAATATTGATTTAACGCATTAATAACTGGCTCAGGGCGAAGCGATTGGCAAGCACCATCAAGATAAATATCCCTGTCTTTTAGATAGCTAAAATCATTTTTTTCTGTTTTACTAAATATTCCCATTTTTTCTTCCTTATTTTTCCACAACTGTGGTTAACTTGTTCGGTAACTACGTTCGGTTTTTGTGTTCGGATTTATTTCTTCTGTTCGGTTTTACAGGGATCTTTAATATTTCTTGACGCTTTCTTTGAAACAATGAAGAGCGGGCGGTTCTGAGTCTCAGCATGAATATGTGAGATATAAAGTGCAGTAATTGATTGAGAGATAAGGACAAGTCCGACTAAGAATGTAATAAAGATTGCCATTTGTACTGCACCATTCCAATAAAGATGGAGTGGATCACCTAAAATATATTGGTTAATAATGCAAAACATACCAAGAATGAATGAACCAAAAGTAATAAATAAACCAATGTATCCGAAGATAACTAGTGGAGTTGAAGACATTGAAACAAAACTATCGATTGCAAGATTGAATAGCTTGCTAATATTATATGATGGGCGTCCTGCCATGCGCTCGCCATAAGTATAATAAATGATTTTTGTTTCATAACCCATCCAATCTACAAGTCCACGTGTAATGCGATTATGTTCAGTCAACTTATTAAATTCATTAACAACAATGCGATCCATAAGCCTAAAATCGGTTGAACCCGGGACGGTTGTTTTATTCCCCATCATGCGAAGGATTCGATAGAATAATTTGCTTCCGAGCTTTGGGATTAGACCGTGTTTTGTATAATGATCACGGACGCCAGTAACAATTTCTGCACCATCTTCCCAAGCTTTAATAAAATCCTCGATTTTTTCTGGCGGCTGTTGACCGTCTGAATCGATAGTTAAAACCGCATCACCATCAGCATAGCGAAGACCTGCTGAAAGTGCCATTTCTTTTCCAAAGTTCCTAACAAGCGAAACAACTTTGACATTTTTATTTTTTGCCGCATATTCCTGTAAGATCTCGAGGGTTTTATCTTTTGAACCATCATTTACTAAAACGATTTCAAAATCATACTCCTTGATTTTTGATATTGCAACAAATAGTCTTTCGTCGAGGAATTTTTTAATTCCTTTTTCTTCATTGCATACCGGTATAACAATTGAAACGAGCTTATTCATTTTCTATCCCTTCTATCCCAAGAATTCTTGCGGCTTTCCTTAGGAGTTGTTTTTCTTCTTCACTTGCAACATACATTCGTGATTTAAATAGCGCCGTTGTTTCTGGAAAAGTCAGGTCAACCACTTCTAGCAGCCTACTTGAATCTTCTCCTTTTTTTATTGCGCCTAGCGCCACAAGATTATCTATATGTTCGGCTACACTTGCAACTGATTTCAACCCTAGCCCAGCGCCGATTTCTCGATATGTTGGAGAAACGCCATTCTTGTCGGTGTAATCAACAATAAAATCCAAAATACGTTGCTGTTTTTTCGTTATTCTAATTCCCATACTATATCTAGTATATCACAGTTTGTTCGGTTTTTACTCTGTGGAGTAACCAACACCAAGAATAACTACAAAGTCTATTCCATTAGTATCAATACCACTCGGCAGCGATTCTGGACCCTCAGCTTTAATATTATAGTAGGTTTCGAGTTTTTCTTTCGTTGCCGGCTTATTTGTTAGCGCATAGAGATATATTTTTTCAAAATACTGTCCTGAAGGTGCATTCCCGGTTTTTCTCACACTAAAAACTGAACGTTCAAGTTCTGCGCGTTCAAGTTTTTCAATGTCAGCAATGCCGGAACCATTCAAAATCTCAATTTGCGCATTTTCAAGAATTATTGGATTTTTTACGAGTGACTGCTTAATGTACTTCTTAATATTCTCATAATTTTCAATGCCAGCAGTTGGGTATACATAAGAAATACCTTTAATTTCACCAGTTGTGAAATAGTTTGTTCCAGCGCCTGTAAGTGGAATCTGACGAATTGATTCAAAACTTGTTTCAGTAAATATTTTTGCGCCAGCATAAAGAGTGTCGGAGTTAAAATCGGTACGAAGATTGTCGCCAAGTATGTTCGCAATGTTAATAATATCACCAATATTAAGATTCATGCTCGAAATCTTATCTTTTATAGCAATAAGGATTTTTTGTTGAGAATTTCCACGGGTAAAATCACCATTTGCGGTTCCATGACGAGCACGAGCAAGCCCAAGAGCCTGTTCACCATTCAGGTTCACAGGGGTACCAGCCTTTATATATGTTTTAGTCCAGTCATCATTGATATCTTCATCTACCGTCACGGTGATTCCGCCAATTGCATCAACAATTTGGATGAGAGACATCCAGTTTATATGAACATAGTATTGAATCTCAATGCCAAGGATAGTTGAAACACGGTCTCTTAACCTATTAGCGCCACCAAGTTCATTGTCATTATTCTTATTTGCACAGAAATATAATTCATTTATTTTTCCGGTTGCCGTACAAGTCGTAGTTTTTAGATCTCGCGGAAGACTAATCATTGCCACATCTTTCGTATTTTGATCAATAGAAAGCACCATAATCGAATCAGTTAGTTGAGCTCCTGCATGAACACCACCAGCTTCGTTCCCAGCCATATCATAACCGGACGTTCCAAAAATAAGGATATTCGTTCGACCGTCTGAGCCCGTATTTAGAGTTGCATTACCAGTAACTACCGTTCTTAGAAAATCGAAGAGGCCAGACTGACCGTTGGTAATTTTTAACATAATTGAATCACCCCAGAGATATGCAACCACCCCAAGAATTAATACCGGGAAAATTATGAAACTAAAAAATTTATGTCTGAAGATGAATTTTTTCTTTTTCTTTTTATTCCTCTTTTTTTCAGCTCTATACTTCTTATTTACCGACTTTATGTCGTCAGAGTCAATCTCAAGGTCAACTTCTTCAATACCAAGAACGTCGCGTTCATACGATTTTTGACGTCTATCTATTTTCTTGCTTGTGTCTAATTTTTTCTCTACTAGTTTATTAATATCGGTGTGTTTTTTGCGTACAACCGATGAATCGCCAGATTCTACACTTGTCTTACCAGAGATAAAACGACCTTTTTGGGCAGTAAAAGAACCCAGCTCTTTTTGTTTTTCAGAGCGTGGTCTCAAGCCGTCAATAAACAAATCGCTAGCCATTTTTCTCCATTCTTCTCTTATAATTATACCATAAGCGTTAGCCTTCTGGGTGGATTATGGTATAATAGCCTTAGTTTATGTTAGCAAAAAAATACAGATTTCATTCAAGAGGCGGAGTTCGTTATACCTATCAAAAAGGTAAAACTATTCGCATCCCAAAAATGTCGCTCGTTCATAGCGAAAACTCACGCGGGCATCAGCGTTTTGCTGTAGTCATTTCAAAGAAAGTTATTAAATCTGCAGTAGGAAGAAATCGTGTTCGCAGAAGAGTTTATGAAGCAATTCGTATGAATCTTCCATATTTCAAGGAAAACAAGGACTGCATCTTTGTTATCTATTCAAAAGACGTGATTAATTTAGATTTCAACGAGCTAATTAAAATTGTCGGTGATTTACTCGGACAAAGTATAATATAAAAAATAAGCCCCGTAGGGCTTATTTTATTCTTCCGTATCAGCAATTTCTTTTTTGCTAATAATTAGATGTCTTGCGCGGCCTTCACCCTCTGAGTGAGTCTCGATATCTGAATAGTCTTGTGCAAGTTTGTGAACGACACGGCGATCTGCTGCATTAAGCTCAATAGTCATTGGTTCACCGGTTTCACGAACTTTCTTAATCCAATTCTCTGCTTTTTGCTCAATACGATCTGCGCGTTGACGTTTATAATCTGCTACATCAACATTTACACGAGTAAGTTCTGCGTCGCGTGAAGCGAGGCTTTGACTCACAATATATTGTAGAGCACGTAGGTTGTCTGCATTGCGACCGATGAGAAGCGAGTTAAGACTTGTTGATGGAACACTAAGCTGAATTACATCGTCTTCTACTGTCGACCAGACTGCGACATTAATTCCGAAGAAACTTAAAAGGTCTTCGAGATATTTTGTAGCGAAGCGGATAGATTCGTCACGGTTCATTATTTTCTCCTATTTCTCCTAGCCCTTTCCGGACTGGGTTTTTTTAGAGTTTTTATTGTTTTTATTTTTTGAATCTCTCGCAGTAATGCGCGTTATGCGAGTACCTGTTTTCTTATTTTCAATTACTTCAGCTTCTTTAATCTGCTTAGTTTTCTGTTTAAGCTCTTTAAGGATTGCTTTATCAGTATTATCATCCATTTCGTCGTCGACTCTATTTAGAATACGACGTTGTTGAGCAAAAGTAATCATATTTGAGAGCATATAGTAGAAACAGAGAGCGCCAGGAAGATTAATGGTGATCATGAGCATCATAAGAGGCATCATAAACGACATTTGACCACTAACCATATTATTAATATCATCTTGGTTTGGATCCTTACCCTCTTTTGCGTCAGCAATCATCTTTTTCCAGGTAATCTTTGCGCTATCCTTCTTCCTGTTTCTTGCAGTCATCATCTTTGAGGTATAATACTGAATCAAAGCTGCACCAAGCGCAAACGATAACATAATAATCTGGCTATAATTTGCTGTACCTGGGCGTTCAGAAAGATCTACACTACCAAGAAGCATTGGACGGAATTCATAGACTGGGTTTTCGTCGTTCTCTTGGCGATTTTCTAGTGCGTTAAAATATTTATCCTGCTGATTAATAACGGTGTTGATTTTTTCAAGAGAAGCAACTGGTTCATAAGCACGTTTCTTCACAAAGTCGTTTTGTGTCGGAATAGCCATAACGCGGATTGCAGTAAACATCGCAATAAAGATAGGGAGTTGAATCAAAAGATTTGAGATGCTTGACATTGGTTTGACACCACGGCGTTTATAAAGCTCCATCATTTGCAATGATTCAAGTTGTTTGTTTCCATTGCAGCGCTTTCTAATCTCCGTAAGTTCTGGCTGGATATCACGCATCAACTTTGTTTGATGAAGCTGTTTTTTCATAATTGGCCAGGTTAGGAATTTCACAAGAATAGTAAAGACAATAATTGCAATACCAAAATCGCCAATAAAATTATAGATAACAAAGAGAATATTAACAATTGGATTAACAATTAAAAAATCAATTAACTCAAACATAAGATAATTATACTACAGATAGAGGTGATTTTTCAAGTAATTAAGAAAGCTTAGTATTTTGACTCTTTGTGTTCTCGGCATCATTTACATATCCGCCGTCTATGGAATCAGTTCCTTTCGCAATAAAGTCGTTATTTACACTTGGTTCAGAGAAAGTATTTGTTCTGAGTTCACGATATAGAGCAGACTTCTCAAACACTTCCGCATTTCTTCCCTTTGCGACAACTTTACCGCGATCAAGTACAACCACCTGATCCGCCATCTGCATAATTTCAGCTTTATGGGTAATTATTATAATCGTGTGGTCTTCACGAAGATCACTTAAGATATTTATAACATCCGAGGTTGATTCCGGATCAATGTTTGATGTAACTTCATCAAATAAGAGGATTTCTGCGCGAGAAAGTAATGCACGAGCGATTGCCAATTTCTTAAGTTGCCCATCTGAAAGAATTGGGTTCTCTTCATCAATAATAGTATTAATACTATATGGAAGCTTCTCAACCTCTTTATAAACACCAACTCGTTTCATTGCGGCAATTTGATGTTTAAGATCCGAGTCAATAAGAGAAAGATTGTCACGAATACTCATTTTAAAGGTAAAAGATTTTTGGAATACACCTGAGACATTTGAAGAATAAACCTTCTTAGTATAGTTATATATACTTTCATCATCAATAAGAATTGAGCCAGATTTCACCCTATATAGGCGATAAAGCAAATTTATAATCGTAGTTTTTCCAGCACCCGGGCGGCCAACAATTGCAGTCATCTCGTTTGGATAAGCTTTAAAGCTGACGTTTTTAAGAATCTTGCGGTCCTTTAGATTATAGTTTACACGGTCAAAAGTTACAGCACCATTAATATAATCATTATCAACGTCACCATATTCAATTTCACTGGTTTCATTTGTAAAATTTAAGATATGTTTAATGCGATTAATACGAACCTCATTATGTGAAAGATTTAAGAATTGCTCAAGAACAGAATCTGTTGAAGTAATCACTGTTTCAAAGTAAGAAATAAGAAGGACTAATTTATCAAGCGTCATCCTATTATTAAGTACAAGATAAGCCAAAAAAACATATAAAATAATCTTGCCAAGATAAACAACCATCGGGATACGACAATAGCGGGAGGTCATATAATCATATTTTTTATCATACTGCTGGTCATAACTTCTACGGGATTTATCAAGACGCTTTGTGAGGTTTGGCATAATATTAAGAGATTTAACTTGTTTAAGGCTTCCAAGCATTTGGTTTAAAACGTCAATAATTTTATCTTGATACTTTCTTGTTCCCTCATAGTATTTCGCAACCATCTTTGAGTTATTATTCATAACCCTTAGATAGATAAGATCAATAACAAGAGCAGCAATTGCTGCAATAATATTATTCATCGCAAAAATAAAGAAGACAACAACTAGCTGGATAATACCAGTCAAAGAATCAGCAGCCTGGTCCACTGCTAGGACAATATATGAAACATCTTCAGAACAAGTATCAGTGATCTTCCCTTTACCAATTTTTTCAAGGATACCATCATTCTCTGCAATATGGTCAAATAATTTCTGTTGGACAGTATTATAGTAATGATGAGCAAGATCAACATATATATGATAATTCCATTCCAAGAAAGCAAATTGAAAGAAATAAAATACAATATATAAGATTACATAAAACCAAATAAACGAAAAATCACCCCGGTCTGTAAGAACGGCGATAATTCCAGATGTTGCAACTGGTGGGAGAAGAGTTGCAAGATTATAAAGCATATCAGAAACAAAAAGCCCAATCACCTGAAGTTTTTTACCTGGTGCAAGAGCATAAATCTCCCTTAGAATACCAAAATGATTCCCCATATGCTTATATTTTATCATAAAAAATAGCCCTTGCGGGCTAGTTTTTAATAAGTTAAGCGTGCACGTCCTTTAATGCGGCGGCGTTTTAGAACTTTTTGACCATTCTTTGTAGCGTTGCGCTTCATAAAGCCATGTTCTTGTTTGCGCTGGCGCTTGTGTGGTTGATACGTACGTTTAGGCATATTTTCTCCAAAATTTATTTTCTAATATTTGCAAATTACTATACATTATACCCTAGTTTTCCTCTTTTTTCAAGAAGTTTTCCACATAGATTTTAGATTATTTTAGCTTCTGTGGAAAAGTCCTACCCCTATAAAACTTTTCCATATTAGAAAATATTTATTTTCCCTGATTTTTCTGTGGAAAAGTCATTTTTTTCTGATATAATAAGACTCAGATTAAAGGTCAGATATTACGGTTAATACCAGAAAAAAAGGAGGTAGTGATGTTTAATGTGTGGAATAGTGTACTTGAGGAGATCAAGCATAATATTTCACCTGAGAAATTCACTACTTTTCTAGCAAAAACAACACTCCTTTCAATTAATAACGGTGAGATAAAAATCGGTGTTCCTAACGTCTTTATGCAAGTTAATGTTCGAAAAAATTTCGATAAGAATATCCGTGAAGCACTCACACATAACAATATAGAAGTTATCTCAACAACTTATGAGATAGTAGATAAAAACAATAAAGTATCAAAACCACATGAAGTAATATCTATCTCTGATATAAAACCTAAAAATACAAAACCTTTCATCTCAAATAAACCTTCACAAAAATCAGCAAGTGGACTTGTTCCAGAATATACTTTCGATAATTTTATTGTTGGTACAAACAATGATCTCGCTACTCTTATTGCAAAAGAAGTTGTTGATGATCCAGGTGGAAAAAGAAACCCCTTCTTTCTCTATGGAAAATCTGGTGTTGGTAAAACACACCTTGTACAAGCCATTGGTAATGCTTTATTAGAAAAAAACCCTAAATTAAAGATTTTATATACACCAATAAATCGTTTTTATTCAGATTTTATTGATTCTATAAAATTAAAGAAATCTGAGATTTTTACAAAATATAAAGATCTTGATGTTTTAATTGTTGATGATTTTCAGCTTATCCAAGGTAAAGAAAAAAGTCAGGAAGAATTCTTTAATCTCTTTAATGATATGTATCTATCAAAGAGACAAGTTATTGTTACATCAGATAGAATGCCGGAAGAAATTAAAACAATTGACCCAAGACTTGCTTCAAGACTTACTCAAAATGGTGCATATGATATTCAGCTTCCAAGTTTTGAAGATAAATGTGCAATCCTTCGAGCGAAAGCAGATTTTTCTGGAGTAGACATTGAACCTGAAGCAATTGAATATATTGCAGAAAATGTTAAAACTAATATTCGTGATTTAAACCGTGAATATGAACAACTTGTTGCACTTTCAGAACTTCGTGGTATTTCCCCACTCGATATAATTAATTCTGGATATGTTCGTACTATCACATCAACATCAAGAAATACTACTACACCAAAGAAAATTATTGATAAAACTGCAAAATACTATAACCTCGATGTAAAAACAATGCTTTCAAAAACAAGAGTTGCACATATTAAAAATGCAAGGCAAGTCACAATGTATTTACTTAGTGTAGAGCTTGGTTTATCACAACCAAGAATCGCACGTGAGCTTGGTTTTAAAGATCATACAACGGTATTAAATGGTCTAAAAAGAATAGAAAAAGAGATGAAATTAAATTTTAAACTTCGCGAAGATATTAATGCTTTAAGAGAAAAAATCTATGAATGATGTGGAAAAAGGTGTGAAAAAGATTGTGAAAAAGTTGTTTAAAAATATGCGACAAAAATTTGTGGAAAAAAATAATATTCATAGTTTTCCAAAAATCTTCACAAATTTTTCCAATATTTTCCAATTAAAATCCACTTGGTTTTACACAAGAAAAAATACCTATTTATATCTTAAAAATAAGGAGTTTTACACAATATCCACATAGCTTACTATTACTATTACTAAAAACTTAATAAAGGAGAGAAAAAATGGAAATTAATATAGACCAAAGCAAACTTGCTAAAGCACTATCAATAGTTTCTAAGGTTGCAACAGGAAGTAAAGGAACTTTACCTATTTTAAATAATGTTCTTATTAAGGTATTAAAAGGTAAAGTAACACTTACAACCACAAATTTAGATATGGCAATTGTAGATTACATACCTACATTAAGTTCCAAAGATGGAGAAATTACAGTTCCAGCAAGACTTCTCGCTGATTTTATTGCGAATCTCCCTAAAGGTGATGTGAAAATTGAAGTAAAAGATAATAAGATTATTACCACATCAGGTAAATATAAATCTATAATGAATGGAACCGATAGCTCTGATTTTCCTGAGCTCCCTGAATTAAATGAAAAAGAAGCAGTTATTTATAAAATTCCTGTAGATGATTTTAAAGAAGGTATGGGATCTGTAAAAATTGCTGCATCAAATGATACAACTCGCCCTGCGCTTACTGGTGTATATTTTAATACAGAAGATGACTGTTTATATATTGCTTCAACTGATGGTTATAGACTTGCTGAAAAGAAATTAATATCTAATATTAAATCTGAAGTAAAGGCGATTGTTCCAGCTTCAACAATTACAGAAGTTTTATCATCTATCTCAGAAGATGTTGAAGAAATTGAAGTATTATTTGATGAGAGCCAGGTTTGTTTTAGATTGGGTGAAATTGAAATTACTTCAAAATATATAGATGCATCATTCCCTGATTATAGAAAATTAATTCCTGAGAAAAATGAAGTTGAGCTAAAAATTTCAAAAGACGAAATTTTACGCGTAACAAAGCTTGCTGCGCTTTTTGCGAAAGAAGTTGGTGGATCAATAGTTTTAGAAACTTCTGTTGAGAAAAATGCTCTTCTTGTGTCTTCTGTAGTAAATGAATTTGGTGAGAATACTTCTGAGATAGAGGTTGAAGTTAATAGGGATGTGAAAGTAATTTTAAATTCAAGATTTTTACTTGATGCACTAAATGTGATTTCTTCTGATGATATAAAAGTTGGAATTTCTGGAAGCTTACAGCCAATTAAGATTGAAGATAGTAAAAAATCTGACTATGTACATATTATAATGCCTCTAAAGGGGTAAGATGATTATAAAATCAATAAAAATTCAAAATTTTCGATGCCATGAGGATTTTAATTTTGATTTTAAGAAAAAAACTTCAATAATTGTTGGTGAGAATGGTTCTGGAAAAACATCAGTGCTTGAAGCTATATATGAAGCACTTAGAGGAAGAAGTTTTAGGGCTGTTGATAAAGATATATTAAAAAGAGACGCTGATTATTACCGAGTGGAATTAGATTTTTCTGATGGAGGAAAAACCATTGTTATTTTTGGGAATATTGATGGTAGTAGTGAATTAAAAAAACAATTTTTGATTGATGGTAAAAAAACCACTCGACTTCCAAAGAAGAATAGATATCCTGTGGTTTTGTTTTTACCAGACGATCTTCATTTAATATCATCTTCTCCAACAAGAAAACGTGATTATTTTGATAGAGTCCTTTCTGAACTAGATGATACTTATTTAAATATTTTGAATAAGTATGAAAAATCTTTAAAGCAAAGAAATGATTTATTAAAAAAATATACAGAAGATGGGATTGAGGGGTTAAGGAGTGTGATTTTCTCATGGAATTTTATGCTTTCAAAATATGGTGTTGAAATTAGAAAGAAGCGAAAAAGGTTTATTGATGAAATAAATAATCGAATAACAAATACTTATCATTCAATTGCAGATAATAATGATGAAGTAAGAATTATTTATGAGATGCAGGGTGATGAGTGTAGTGAAGAAGAATATTTAAAGAGATTAGAAAATGAATTGCAAAGAGATTTAATTCTAGGGCACACGGGTTTTGGGGTTCATAGAGATAATTTTATTTTTCTTTTTAATAAAACAGGTGCTGATGGTTCTGCAAGCCGTGGTGAAGTAAGGTCTATAATTCTTGCACAAAAATTTATTGAAGCTGAACTTATATTTAATAAAACAAGAAAAAAACCAGTTGTTTTACTTGATGATGTTTTTTCTGAATTGGATGAAAAGAGACAAAAAAGTTTGACACAAAATTTCAAAGACAATCAAGTAATAATAACAAGCGTTGAAATTGCAAAGTAGTTATTATTGATTTCCTTCTGGTGTTTCGAGTGATTTAGTGATTGTTTTTGGGCTTTGTAGTGTGAAAGTTTCTTTTGCCCATGATTCAAGATTATTAATGTCGCTCTGATTATTAGTATGAATTATAATATAATCATTTATTGATTTATCGTCTATACGATCTAGAATTAATATGAAGTAGTTATTACCATAGTTTTCATCAAGTCGATAATATGATGTAAAATGACGCTGGTCGGAAACTGAGAAATTGATTTGGTAGCTTTTTTCTGGAAGGTCGCGGCGAGTTTTAAATGAGCCTTCATCAAAGGTAACGTCATAGAAGATATAACCGCCATAAATTTTATTAGTGCTATTTTTTGCTGGAGCTGTTTTTAATTCTTCTTCATTAAAAATTACTTCTTCAATATCATCTTTGATTTGGTTTGATATTGTTTTGGTTGTTGTGTAGTCAATTAAGTATATATGGTTAAAAGTTGCCGTAAGGGGATGTTTTTTAAATGAATTATTAAATAGAATAGAAATAATGATTATTATTACAATAAGGAAAAGAATAATAAAACTACAGATAAAAAGAAATTTTTTTCTACCTATTTTATTAATCAATTGTTGAATTTTATCTGAGAAGTTATTCATATTTATCCTTAAAGATTTACATCTCTATACGCGTATTTATAATTTCCATTAGAAAAAGCTGATAATACTTCTTTTTTAGCTTTTGTATATTCATTAAGTTTTCCACGACAACCAGCTTGGCCAATAATAATTTCATCCTTTTCTTTGTTTATACCAAGGACGACACCAGTGTGGTTACCGTAACTAGGTATAGTGCTAAAGACTGCATATACTTTTGGCGTGGTTCCTTCGTCGGAGAAACCAAAGTCTTTTATTAGAGTTTCGGTTACTTTATTACCATCAGGTAAACCTTCACCGAGATCGACGCCACTAATATATTTTGTAATAAAGTATGCAACGAATGCTGGACAGTTCTCGAGATCAGAATAGCAATCACTTACATTATAAATATGATAGCTTTTAAGAATCTTATCACCTTCTGTAGATGTACCAAAGTCGCGTGGAGTAATGGCGCGATATGGTGCCATAATAGCAGCATCAGCTTCTTCTACGGTACTAAAGCCGCCATCTACGATATATCCAGAGCCACCGTCATAACCACAATCAAGAAGGTTTGAAGCTTTTGTGCCACCGTTTGAAATTGCTTCTTGAAGGACGGCAGCATATTTCTTTGCTCCGTCACCTGAAGTAGGAATAAAATCAGCTCCATTGGAATCAACGCGAATATATTTGTCTGGGTCTGTTGATACAGATGCTGCCCAGTCAGCAAGGATTACGTTTGCATGAGAAGCTGTAATGGTTTTTAAGAGAGCGTTGTTTGCTGTAAAATCTTTATTTCCGCGCGAATAATTTGTAATAAAGACGAGGATTTTATCTTTTGCGAGGCTTAGTAGCTCATTTGCTTTATCTTCACTAATAAACTCATTATTTGATCCAAGTGCAAAGACAATTATTTCTTTAAGTGTTTTATTTGACGCTAATGATACACCATCATCAAATGTACGGCCAGCTGCAGTGTCGAAGTCGGTGATTTCTGGATAAAGAGCCTGGATTTCTGATTTTGCACTCTCAGCAACAGAATCTCCGATAAGTGTAATATTGATGCCGGTTTCATTTTTGCGCGAGAATGATGCGTTGGTTTGGCTTGGATTATTCATATTATCTTCGCCAATATGGCTTTCTGCTTCATTAAAATCGCCGGCTAAATAGCGTAGATAAATGTTTGTTGCGGAAGCACGACGATTTACCCATCCGGTGTTAAAAACAGAACAAGTGCTGCATTTTTCGTAATTAGCAGCAACCCAACCCGCAACATCTTCTGGGGTTAGTTGAGCTAGAAAACTAGGTTGTGTGCTAAATTCATCGTAAATATATCCAAGAGCAACACACCAAATGCTTTTCCAATCGTCATCCGAGCCAGTTGTGCTGATAACGAGTTGTCTAAATTCATCATCACTTCCGATGCTACCCCATTTTTTATAGGCATCACCATCGAAGTAATCAATATAACCAGCTTCTGACATACGAGAGAGATACCCTACACGTTTACCATGTGATGTCCACTGTGCAAAACCAATGCCAATACCAGCAACTTCTGTTCCCGGTCTATAAGTATTGCCGCTATTCATAATCCTCCACATGCATTCAGCGTGGTGAGCTGGGCCTTGTGTGGCATGATCGAGCCAAATTGTATATTCTTTCCCTTCTTGAGTTTTACAGCCCTGGCTACGAGCTGTATTATATGCAGCTTCTTGTCTTACTGGGGTTGAACCTTCATGGAGGAAGTTACCCATAAGGCCAGCGGCTTGTTCTGGAGAGAAGCCATAATTGCGTAGTCCAGACCACATTCTTTCCGCATATGAATTACCTATAAAATTACAATTTCCTGTTCCCGTTCTACGACAGCGGCTTTGTAGTGGGCTGGCATCTGGGTTATAGAAAAGAATGTCATTTTCAGTAAATTCTGTTTCGCGGCCAGTTGGAAGTGAAACCTTTGCGAAGGCTGGGATTGTAAAAAACGTGTTAGATAAAAGTATGGTCGCTAGGGCAAGCGAAAAAAGAGTTTTTAGACTGTTTTTGACCTTCATGCTACTTATATTTTATCATAAGCAAGATGAATATTCTATGGCGTAATTTTCTGGGTTAATATTATTTTCTTTGAGATAATTAAGAGCTTTTGTTTTTAGGTCTTCAATCTTTGAATCTGAGCAAGTATAAAGATAGATATTTACGAGAATCTTCTTGTTGTCATCTTTTTCTGCAAAAATCCTATAACCTTGGTTGTAATTGTCATATGGAGTGATATTCCAAATGTTATCAGTGCCAGTATATTCTTCATGGAAAAGATCAGCTTTTTTATCGTAAATTTGTTGAGTTCTCTGATTTTCTTCTTCGTTGTTTTGGTAAAAAGTGCCATTTTCATCTTCTTCATTTAGATATTCATAAAGATAGACGGTTTTTTTGTCTTCGGCGGTGATGGAGTTATTATAGCTAATAAACCCGTCTTTCTCGATTTTTACGGAATAGGTTCCTGGTTTGATGCGGATAGTTGTTTTTGTTGGGAAGTTGCGTCCATCGATTGTGAGAGTAGAATCGCTTGGTGCAACAAGAACTTCAATAGTTGCGGTTTTATCGGCATTTATGATAAGGCTGGCGGTTGAATAAATGAAAATTCCGATAAAAACTGCGATAAGAAAAATGAGAGAGTATTTTACAAATTTTTTCTGTTTAGTATTTGAATCAAACCTAAATAAGTTTTCTTTTTTCATTAATTTCCTCTCCACCTATAGGCTTTAAAAGTGTCAGAATTATCATAGAATGGTCCAATATCACCAGTTCTCTCGCCATACGAGGCGCTAGCAATTTTGCCGACACCATTTACTTCGACATACATTTCGATATGTCCGTTAGAAAGGCGAATGTCTCCTGGTTTAAGTGAGCCAGCACGGTTTGGAACTTCGACAAATTTTCCGGAATTTGTGACATAGTTCCAGGTAGCTCCGTGATGTGCAATACCACAGCAGACAAAGTTTGGGTCGACGCCAGAATAACGGTATACGGTTGCGACGAATGCATCACAGGATGCACCAATGCGCGCGTAGCGGTCACCGTGGTTCGAGAGGCCGACATCGGCAAGAGCTTTTTTATATGAATCGCGAGGTGTTAGAAAATGACCACGATCTGGCCATGCGAGATCGATTGCAGTTTGGTTTAGGTTGCCATTGCCGGAACCAGGGATGTGACCGTCATTACAGGTTGCGAAACCAGTACTGCCACCAAGCATTGCATAAATAATAAATGCACCTGGTCTAAGATTTGCAGGTTGATCCATTTTTCCGCCATCAGTAGTAATTTGTCTCCAATTTTTATTCTGGCGGCTATCGCGATTTACGTCGGCGAGATTCATAACATATGGTGAACCTTCACCGCGGCGGGCTTCAGTTTCTGAATATCCAAGATCACGTGCTTGAGAAATATATGAACTAGCAACTCCGTTATAACGGAAGAAGAAAGTCTTCACACCATCGTCGGTGTTTAGATTTAGCCCAGAGCTGTAATTATTTTTTATAAGTCCAGCAACAATATCGGTTTGACGTTGGAACTCTTCGTCTGAAAGTGAGCTTGTGGGCTTAAAAGCGTTTGAATTTGTGCCGCCTGCAGTGTACGAGTAGAGTTGGTAAGCGCCTTGGCCGTTCCCAGGATTGTAACGAGAAAGGCTAGATTCACGGAAGTGTAATGCTGCAATAAGTTGCCAAGGGATACCATACTTATTTGCGGCTTTCTCATAGAAAGGTTGATTATTTGCAATTTTTTGTAGAGTTGCGCTAGATAAAATTTCGTCGCCATTATAGAGTTTATTGTCGCCAGATAAAATTGGGCCAGAGCTTACGGTACAGTTTTCTCCGTCTGGGTTGTAATAGTATATATAGTTTGTGTCATACATATCCCAGACACTTTCTGATAATGCAAAAACAGGAACTACAAAATTCGAGGTGAAAATAAATAGTGAAAGAATGAAGGATAAAATTTTTGTAATACGAGTTTTCATGCAACAAAACTCCTTGTCCTTAGGTCGTCATATATAATTGGGTTTATGATGTTTGCTACGAAGCTATTGAAGGCTGATTCTTTGAAGGTTGGAAGATAGCCTTCCTTTTCTTCGACTGGAGGTTCATAATTTGCGAGATAATCATAATAATCAATAAGTGCGATTAGACCTTCGGCGTCAGTTTTTGTGGTGCCAGTGTAGCGAGCGAGGAGGCCTGCCTCAGAAGTATCGATTGGATTCTTTTCATACCAAGCTTCCTTGTATGCGATGGTTGGGTTTTTAATCGTGCCATCTTCTTTTCTGGTTTCATCGAGTTCCATTTGAACGGCAATACGTTGGTCTTCTGTAAAATGTTGGAGGTATATTAACTCTTCATAATGTGGATTGGTTTCTTTATTCATAACACAGAATGAACCGCGTGCCCATCCCTCTGTTTCAGGATCCATGTCTTCAATCGCATTAACAAGGTCAATAACGTCATTTAGAATTGGGATATTATCAGCAAAACCGAGGCTGGTTTCAAAAGCGTTTGCGATGTTGCTATCGTAGATGCCGAATGGGGAGTCACGCTCGTCACAGTACATAATTTTGTTTGCAAGGAAGGAGTTTGGAATAACTTCATATGTTCCGTCATCAAGTTTTTTGACATTATTTTCGAGGATACTTTGATACTTCGGATCAGATGTATTGATTTTCATAACTTCAGGGTCGGTTGCAGTGACTTCTTCGCCATACATACCGCAAGTTGCGCCAATATCGGTGAGGTATTGGCAGGTATTGTCATCGGCAAAGACTGCTGAGTAATCAGTTCCTGCTAATTCATAATCAACCGTAAATTCAGGATCTGTGATGCTATTGGCAAAAGTTTTGCTTGCAGTTGAGCCAAGAATTGATGCGATGGCATTTCCGGCAAGACTGCTGACTGTAGAAATAGAACGAACTAGTGAATTTGATGTCATGACAGTACCAAATTTTGTCACAATATTGCCGAGGAAGGTGTCTGGCGAAGATACGTCAAATGGACTTTTGTTTTTTCGTCCTAATTCTGATTCACGTGCATTTGCGATGCGCATTTCATGTGCATAGGCAGTCGCAGTTTCTTTGCTTGCAAGCATTTGTCCTGATGAACTTCTTGCAACTTTTTTATTACTTAGAGCTGCACCTTTGACAAAAACTTCTCCGGCTGGAATACCTGCTAGTGAGTCAGCGGTATTTTCAAAAAGTGCTGAAGCGATTTTTGGGATTAAGACACTAAGAAGACCTGCTATGCTTTGCTGAAGTGCAAAGTTTATTGCTGTACTTTTTGCTAGAGATACAATTGAAGATACGATACCGCCGCCGAACAATCCAATAGCGATTGATGCTACTGCACCGACTGCACGAAGCCCACCACAGACATGGTGGCTAGTAGCAGTAAGTCCGATTGCAAATCCTGAGGAGATAAAGGCAGATTCAACCGCATAGTTTTTTGTTTGGCTGAGATTTGGAGTTGTCCCAGCAAGGACATTACTAAAGCCTTCCGCTTCGATTGGTGCGCCAGTTATTTCTTTTTCTTCGCCAGTCTCGACATCAACATAAGTCGTCGTTGTTGGCTCGTTTAAGAAATTAAGAAGATAACTTTGGGCCGCGTTATTCCCATCTCCAGCTTTTGTTTTGCTAAAGTTTTCAGCGTTTGAAAGAAAATAGTTGATTGCTTGGTAAATTTCTGCAGCAGCGATCGAAACGGATACCATGTTTGCAACTTTTAGTGCTGCGCAAGCAATGTTTGTTGCATCAGTAACGCGACCGGCGACATCGGTAAGATAGCCTTTTGCGCGGACGCGAGAGTCTCCGCCTTGAGTATTATTAATGTCATCGCCAGTTTTTAAGCGTTCCATAACAGGGTTGCCATTGTCGTCAGTGACTGGTTCCCCATTCTCCATTTTTTGTTGGTCGGTGACAGTGTTGATGGAACTTCGAGTTGAATTGTCAAAAAGATCGGATTCGGTTTTTCGATATGCTGTGCGATCTGCATCGGAGTCGCCGGTTTGTTGGTATTTTCGATATAGATTTCTTGAAATGCCGAGTCGGGTGAAGGCAAAACCAGCACTAATATCGTAGAAGTTGCTTGTGCGACCGCGCTTTGCTTTTGTAAAGGCTTCACGGAAGTTTACATCGTTTGAATAAATGTCGCGGAAAGTTCCAGACGTAATAATAATCCCGGACCAATTAAGTGTATACCCGGCCTCAGCTGAGCCAGATACGGTAATCCCTTGGCCGTTTAAGCGTTTTTCGAAATAATCTGGGAAAGAGCCACGTTGTCCGGCGAGAAGTTCTTCGGTTACGCGGATTGAGTTTTCGGAATATGAACCGAACATAGTGTCGGTTGCGCGAGTGATGAGAGTCTCAATTTGGTTACCAAGGTTTCCAACCATTGTGAACATGAAGATGACTGCTGCAAGAATTAGACCAACAATAGAATATGCAGGGGCATGCTTTTTTAAATTTTTTAGGCGATTAGCCTTTTGGTTTTTCTTAAAGACTTCCTCGAGAGTTCTGCCATGGCCTGCATATATAAAACCAGTACTCTCCGCTTCATTATGGCGAGTAGCTTCAATATCGGATGTTGCGACGGTTTTTACTTTTTTATAAGTGTTATTTTCGGCATTTTTTTCAAGAGAGCGCAAAAAATCAGGAGTGATACTGTCTTTTTCAAAATACGCGGTATTTGCCATAAAATAAGAGACCTTTTATGGATTTATTATACCATTTTTCAGTGGTAAAACCAAGCATAACAAGATATAAAATATATTTATTCGTCTTTGATGTTGGCTATAATATTTTGTTGAATATTAATGACTGATACTGGGATTGTTGCAAATAGACTAATAATATAGA
>JAILCK010000041.1 GCA_024680435.1 Lachnospiraceae bacterium | reverse complement strand
GAAGGTAAAGAAAATGATTCCGATCAAAGCTAACGCCATTCCAACCTTTAAAGAAAGGCTTCCGACGGAAGCATACACCCACTTGGGGCTCTTTTCATTTTCTTCGGAATCAGAAAAGGAAAGCTCGCTTATTTCTTCTTTTGAATTTTCAGAAGCCTTTATATCGGTCTTTTTGTTTACATTTATTTTGTTTCCTCTTTTGCCTGATTCGTTGCCGGAAACGTCGGTTCCGTATTCTAAGATTTTAAAAATGTCGTTTCCCGATGCGTCTTTTCCGATGTAAACTTTATATTTTCCGTCAGCGGTCATATAGGCTCTTTTTTTAGGCTTGGTGACTCCCGGTAAAAGGTTATTATCGGAAACGGTTTCTTTCTTAGAAGCTTCAGCGATTTCCTTTTTCCTTCTTGCTTCCTCTAAGGCCTTTTTCTCCAATTCCTGCTTTTGTAAAAGGGCCTGTTTTTCGGCTTCTTCTTTTAAAAGTCGCTCTCTTTCAAGCTTAAGCCTATACTCCCTTGCCTCTTCTTCTCTTGCCACAACTTCAGGGTCTCTTCCCACGTTTGTAATCTTGATTGTGGTTTCGGTCACATTTCCCGCTGCATCCTTTACTCTCACCAAAATGTCTCCGTTGTGAGTGACTCGGTAAGTGTTGTCAGCGGTATAGGGCATTCCTTCAAAAGAGTATGGAGCTTCCGCAAGGCCGCTCTTTTCATCCCCCGCGTCCACCGTAATCACCACGCCCTCTTCGCTCCAGGCGTTTGTGTCCTTTGAGATTGAATTAATTATAGGCGCCTCTTTATCGATACAATCCACCACAACCGTAGTGCTTGCCACTCTTCCCTGGCTGTCCTTTACATTGATTGTGTAAGTGCCGTTTTCCGTAACTTCAAACGTAGGCGAAGTGCCGTATCCTAACCCAAAATCGTAGGGTGCATCGGAGAGCGCAAAGTTATCGTCAAAGACTTCTACGGACGCGTCAATAATTACCGATGTGTTAGTGGGAGCCGTTGTTGATGGGGTAAAAGAAACCGTTGCGGCAGGCGTGTCTGCAGTCTCTGTTTTTCCGCAGATAAGTGCTCTTTTAGTGTAGTAGTGGTCCGTTTCCGTGCCGGCATCATCCCACCTGTCCACATATCCGCAGGAAGAGCAAACGGTGTGATAAGCATACTCAACAGGTTCGCAAGGGCCGTCACAATACCTTGTATAAACCTTTACGCTAAAATTTTTCATGGTGCCGCAAACCGGGCAATGATGCACTTCTTTTGCCATAAAGCTTGAGTGCCAGTGATGAGCCAAAGCCTGCACCTCTCCGTAACAGGCATCCGTGTGTTTGTGGGCAAAAGAAGCCGCATAAGAATCATTTGATAAAAACAAAAAACTTAAAGTTAAGAATAAAAAAAACGCAAAAAGGCATCTAAAAATCACGCCTTTATTTACTGACTTAAACATAAAAAAACCTCCATAAAAACTGCCCTCCAAATATCGGAGGGTAACAGTTCATATGCAGGTAACAAAAAGTATCTTATATTGAGTTTTTCAAAAAAGCAATGTCACTTTTTCACTAAACGAGTGTTTGCTTATAATTTGCTTATAAATTATTAAGTTCTTCTTCGTAGTTGTGAGCAGTTTCTTCATCCCCCAAAGCCTCATAAACTCTCACTAAACCCTTTAAGGGGATCTCGTTTTTATAGCGTATGTTTATTTCGGGCTGCACCTCATATCTGGCGTTATAATACCATATTGCAGCCTCCGTATAGTCCTTAATTGACTCATAATATGCCCCAAGTATTGTGCAAGTTTCACTAGTGCCGTCATCCGCCACATCTTTAAGAGCATATCGCATTAAAGAAGCAACGTCCGATTCAACAAGTGCTGCCTCTGCCAAAATAATGTGGCATACCTTTAATATTCCGGGGTCGCTTTCGCTTAAAGAAACCGCCTTAAAGTATCCCTTGGCATTTGAAAAGTCTTTTTCTTTTCCCGATACCATAAGCTCTCTTGCATACATTTTAGTTAAGCGCTTGCTTAAAATACCGTTTTCTTTGGTAACCTTTTCAAAAATCCTTATATCTCTTGCGGAGTGCACGGCTTCAGGCTTATGAATGATGTCAACATCAGAATCAAACACCACAGGGTCAAAACGCACCATTTCATGGACAGGATCGATAAATGTAATCTCTCTTAAGCGCTTATAAAGCTTAGGGCGATACTCTTTATCAAAGTTATATACGGTTCCCTTTTGAAGCTGATTTACGTATCTAAACTGCACCACTTCGATTTCGGGCATTAAGTTTTCTTTTAGCAAAAGAAACCTTTTTTGATTCTTTTCATCTATCACTTCATCGGCGTCGGGAAGGTAGATATAGTCCTTGGTTGCAAAGCTTATGGCAAAGTTTCTGGCCTTTGAAAAATCGTCGTTCCACTCGTAATCATACACTTTGTCTGTGTATTCCCTAGCGATTTCCTTTGTCTTATCTGTAGAGCCTGTATCAACAATGATAAGCTCATCCCAGATGCCCTTTAAGGAATCAAGGCACCTTTCTAAAACTTTTTCTTCGTTTTTTACAATCATGCAAGCCGATATTGTAATCATGTTCCCTCCGTCAAATACCCTTTTATAGTTTTTTACCCCTATTTTTATAAAAATCGCTCAATAAAAGTATTTAATTGTTTTTTTAATACCGATGATTTATCATTATCTGGTCATGAAAAACAAAAAGTACAGTATGAACATGAGCGAAGGACCTTTATTCCCAAAGATTATTTCCTTCACTCTACCCCTAATTTTATCAAGTTTATTACAGCTTTTATTTAACGCAGCCGACATGATAGTGGCCGGGCGTTACGTGGGAAAAAGTGCTCTTGCCGCAATAGGCTCCACTTCTTCCTTAATAAATCTGCTTGTAAATGTGTTCCTTGGCCTATCCGTTGGATGTAATGTTTCCGTGGCACGTTTCTTTGGCTCAAAGCAAGAAAAAGACGTTCACGAAACCGTTCATACGGCAATCGCCCTATCCCTTATAAGCGGTGTGATTTTGGCAGCAATCGGAATTGCTTATGCTCCGGATCTTTTGGTGCTTATGGGAACGCCTTCAGACGTCCTTGATCTTTCGACCCTTTATATAAAGATTTACTTCTTAGGAATGCCGATGTCAATGCTTTATAACTTTGGCGCCGCAATCCTTAGATCCATAGGCGATACAAAAAGGCCTCTTACTTATCTTACGATAGCAGGGGCAGTAAATGCAATTTGTAATGTAATATTTATTGTAGTTTTTCATATGGGAGTGGAAGGTGTTGCCTATGCAACCATTCTTTCTCAGGCGCTTTCAGCAATTCTTACTTTAAAATGCTTAATGCAAAGCGATGAATGCTATAAATTTGAATTAAAGAAGTTAAAGATTTACAAGGACAAGTTAATACTTATATTAAAGCTTGGACTTCCCGCCGGTTTTCAGGGCGCGATTTTCTCAATTTCAAACGTGCTCATTCAGTCAACCATCAATTCTTTTGGCTCAGACACAATGGCCGGAAACTCCGCAGCCTGCAACATAGAAGGTTTTGTATATGTATCAATGAACGCCTTCCATCACACTTGTCTTTCATTTACAAGCCAAAACTACGGTGCAAACCGCATGGACAGAGTCAAGAAAACTCTTCTTACATGCCTTGCCTGTGTAACGGTTGTAGGCTTTGCTTTAGGCCTTTTATCATACATATTCGGCCCCGAGCTTTTATCAATTTATGCAAGCCCCGATGACAAAGACGTGGTCATTAAATACGGTATGATCCGTATGTCCATCATCATGATGACCTACTTTACCTGCGGCACCATGGACACCTGCGTTGGCTCCATCCGCGGTCTTGGCTACTCGGTACTTCCCATGATTGTATCACTACTTGGAGCCTGCGGTCTTCGAAT
>JAILCK010000030.1 GCA_024680435.1 Lachnospiraceae bacterium | reverse complement strand
CGCTCTACCATTCCTTCCAAAGTAGTGTTAACAATATCGTTAAGCTTTACAATGCCTTCGTCGTTAAACTGATTAAGTCCGTCTGATAACTGCTTACCTCCGTTTGTAAGAGTTGCGATACCATTAATAAGTTCGGGCATTGAATCTGAAATCTTCTTTGCTCCGTCTTTAGCTTGGCCGACTCCGTCAGTGTAAGCGATTATTCCCTGATAGAACTTATTGTAGTTATCAAGAGATGCTTTAAGCTCTGCAATTTTCTTGTTGCCTTCATCGATTTGGCCCTTAATGCTTTCATCGGTGTTTAACATGTTATCAACATATTGGTTCATGGCTGTTGTAACGCCTGAATCAATCATGGCCTGAACCTCAGGGCTATTAAAGTTCTGATTTACCAACGCTTCAATCTGAGCCTTAACTTCATCAGATGCCATCTTCTCATTTGTTTTTGCTTCAATTGTTGCCTTTATTTCATCTGATGCCATCTGGGCTTCAACAGCCTGATTTATCTGCTCATTGGCTTCAGAAATCTTTTCATCCGTAATTGCATCAACCTGTGCTGACAATTCAGGATCTGCCAAAACCTCATCAACACTTAAGCCTGCCTGCTGTGCGATGCCTGCCGCAACCTGATTTCTGATAGCATCTTTACCGGGCACTCCTGCTTCCTGCTTAGCAGCTGCTTCCACCTGCTCCTTAACTGCTTCTGTTACCTTTGCTTCAACTGTAGCCTTTACACCTGCTTCAACCTTCTCTCTTACTGTTGCTTCAGCCTTTTGATTTGCGGCTGCTCTAAACTGAGCCTCGTTTTTCTTAACTTCGGCTGAAATCTTTTCTCTGGCCTGGTTCTTGATTGTGCCGCCTGAGATTACTGAGTTAAGTGTGGAAGAATAGTTATCGATTGTAAGGTTACCTACGTTAACTCCCGATGCTGCAAGCTGAGTGGATGCTGTTTTTAACAAAGTGTTGAACACTTCTTTTGCGCCGTTTACAAGGTCATCAGAATTTGAATCGATTGTATCAAGGCCTGTGTAGAGCTTTATAATACCGTCGTTTAACTGTCCCGCTCCGTTTGATAATTTAAGCAAGCCCTTATACATTTCATCGGAACCGTTTATAAGAGCGTTCATAGCATCATCAATCTTTGATAAATCACTCTGAAGCTCTTCCATCTTATCCGTGGCATCAAAGTCTAAAGAACTGAATACGCTGTTTGAAACAAGCAAATACATTCCAAGTTCATCAAAGTCCTTAACATCGGCTTCCATGGTGATTTCTTCGGGGATTTTTACTTCTTCTTTATCCGCATCAAGGTTTAAATCCTCTTTAAGTCCGGGAAGGGCAAGGCCTACAACCGCATATCTTGCTCCGTCATAAACCACACGACCGTTAGATACGGATACATTAGAAAATTTTTCATTGTCTAAGGCCGTAACGGTACTTGCCAAGAAAGGAACATAGACCTTTTCCTTTTGTCCGTTTATTTCTTTATACTCAAATCTCTTATTGTCAAAGCTTACCTTCACTTCAAGGTGACCGCTTTTGCCCTTAAGGCTATCGGGCTTAACAGTCTTACCGTCAAGCTTATACTCAACCTTTACATCAAGGGGAAGGTTTGCGGATTTTGCATCCTGCTCCTTGTCCTTATCCTCTTCAATCCAGACACTGTCCATAACCTTTGTAACGCTTCCCGTTGAGTCGGTGAATACGTATACTACTTCGTCATTGCTAAGGGCATCCGTTTCTTCGTTAAAAGAAACCGTCTCATTTGAAGAAACCGTCTCATTTGAAGAAACCGTTTTGTCCAAAGAAACCGTTTCTTCTTTTGTTACCTTTCCGTTATCCTCTTTATTCTGTGCCGCATATGCCACAGCACCGCTTCCAAGCAAAACAGAAGCTGTAAGTGTAACTGCTATCAATGCTTTTATTGATTTTTTCATGATAAAACCTCTCCTTTCTGTTTCATCCCAAGTGTTGTATGAATAATTGCCGAGTCAAAAAGTAAAAGTAAGGGCGGCAAAATAAATATTACGCAGATCATACTGATGATGGCGCCTCTTGCCATAAGCATGCACATGGAACTTATGATGTCGATGTTTGAATAAAGGGCTACGCCAAATGTGGAGCAGAAAAGACCCATGCCGCTTACGATTATTGAGTTAATTGAAGTACGAAGGGCTGTCTTTACGGCTTCTTTTTTATCAAGACCGTTTCTTCTTTCCGTCTTATACCTTGTAGTCATTAAGATTGCGTAGTCAACCGTTGCTCCAAGCTGAATGGTGCTTATGCAAATCGGTGCGATAAAGGGTAATGTCTGTCCTAGGTAATGGGGAAGACCTAAGTTAATAAATATGGCGGTTTCAATTACAGTAATCAAAATGATTGGAAGTAAAGCGCTCTTTTCAACAACCATGATGATAATGAATATGGCCGCTATGGATACGATGTTAACCACTTCAAAGTCATGGCCGGTGGTCTCTATCATGTCCTTCATGCAGGGAGCTTCGCCGATTAGCATTCCCTTTTCATCGTATTTCTTTACTATGTCATTTATTTCATTTATCTGCTCATTAACCGCATCGCTTGCAACGGCGTATTCTGAGTTAATAAGCACAAGCTTCCAGTTATCACTCTCAAGCATTTCGGTTACTTTCTCTGGAATCATTGATTCAGGAACCAAAGGGCCTACAACCGTTTCCATTCCGATTACCTTTTGAATGCCGTCAATGCTTTCGATTTCTTTAAGCATCTCTCTGGTTTCTTTTTCCGGTAATTTTGAATCCGTTAAAAGCATATGTGTGGAGGCTACGTTAAATGTTTCAGCCAGTTTCTTGTTTGCCTTTACAACCTCAATATCCTGAGGAAGACAAGCGCCCATATCGTAGTAGACTTCATTTTGTGTCGAATGATATCCGTAGTAAGCGGGAGCTAAGATTGCAAGGAAAGCTATCAAAAGAGCCGGGAAAATCTTTACAACCAAGCCTGCAAGCTTATCCTGCTTAGGTAAAATGGGTTTATGTCTTGTCTTAAGCAAGGGTCTATCAAGCACTAAAATAAGTGAAGGTAAAATCGTTACACATCCTATAACTCCTAAAAGCACGCCCTTAGCCATTACGATTCCTAAGTCAGCGCCGAGGGTAAAGGTCATAAAGCAAAGAGCTATAAAGCCTGCTACTGTTGTGATGGAGCTTCCCACAACCGATGTCAGTGTATCTTTTATTGCGACTGCCATGGCTTCTTTATGATCGTCATACGTCGTAAGTTTTTCGTTGTATGAATCCCAAAGGAAGATTGAATAGTCCATTGTGACGGCCAACTGAAGCACTGCCGACAAGGCCTTGGTGATATATGAAATCTCACCCATAAAGATGTTTGAGCCTAGG
>JAILCK010000358.1 GCA_024680435.1 Lachnospiraceae bacterium | reverse complement strand
GAAAGGTCTGTATCGTTTTTATCAAGAATACCTGAAATAACACCGAGTGTGGTGGATTCGGGCTCATAAGTCATAACTTCGGGGCTCATGATTCTTAATGCAGATACTGTATCTTTCTTAATGTTTGAAACGTTATCGGGGTCTACCTGCCATCCCATAACGTTGTAACCGTTACTGGACATAACTAAGTTACCGATTGCATCAACACTGAATGCGCCTGCTCTTGTAAAGAAATTTGAATTGCCGTCTGAAACGATGAAGAACGACTGACCTGTTATACAAAGGTCGAAGGGGTTACCGGTTGTCTGTGTGGCACCCTGGCTGGTGATTGCTGTATTGATCGCTGCAGACTGAACACCAAGACCGATCTGGCGGGCATTGGTACCGCCTGTACCTGTTAAAGCGTTGGGGCCTGATGCCTTCTGTGTTGTCTGATACATTAACTCACTGAAAGTGATTGAACTGTTCTTGTAAGCTACTGTGTTAACGTTAGCGATGTTGTTACCGATAACGTCCATCTTAATCTGGTGTGTTTTAAGTCCTGATACACCAGAATACATTGATCTCATCATAGTGATTGACCTCCTGATATAATGCAGTTTTGACTTCCTCTGTCAGTCAGAAGTCTAAGCCTCCAAAAGGTCCGGCTTATATAATTACTGCACCGTCTATATTGGTGAATATGTTTAGATCAGTCTCCGACTTATCTAAAGCTGTTACTACGGTATTGTTTGGAATATTGACCACGAATGCCAATTGATCCATTAATACCAATGAATCTTTGATTCCTTTCTCATTGGCCTTTTTTGTTGCAGTGTTAAGTCTTTCAAGCTGTTCTGTGGAAAGAGAAATGTTTCTGTCTGTAAGTCTTCCTGCCGCATGCTTTGAAAACTTTAGTTCCTTTGGCGCTATTGCGGCTTCGCTCTTTGCCTTTAATATGTCGCTGAAAGAAATATCACTTACAGGTGTAGGTTTGTTTACAGGCTTATTTAAAAACTGTGCCTGAACCTGCTCGATGGAAAGGAAATTATTTTTGTTAACGTCCATTTTTCCACCTTTCTAAGCTTGATTGCTTGCTGCTTCTTTAAGCTCCTTGATTCTTCCTACATACTGCTGTAAAAGTTCCTGTGCTTCCTTACCGATGAAGGATTTCTGATAGGAATTCATGCTGTTGAATGTATCGCTTAAGGTCTTGATTGCTTCTTCGTATTCAAGAGTTAACTCTTTTGTTGAAGGAAGTGAACCAAGTGCCGAAACGAACTTTCTTGCAAGCGAGTATGCTTCCGAATACTGCTCATCCATGATCTGATATACATCGTCTATGGAATATAAGGATTCGTCGATTGATAAAAATGCTTTGTTGTTTTCGTATACAACGTAATCCACAATACCCTGAGCGTATTCCATTGCTCCTGTAGATGCGTTTGTCACTCTCAAGACAACTTCTTTTCCAACAAGTCCGCTTGCTCTTTGCAATGACATTCCCGCTGTCATGTTCTGCATTTCTTCCAATTGTGAGAATGTTGCAAGCTGTGAAATATATTCGGTGTTTTCCGTAGGCTCCAAGGGATCCTGATATTTCATCTGAGCTACAAGCAATTGAAGGAATGCGTCCTTGCCAAGTGTAGAACCACTTGCCTTTTCTGTCTCCTTTTT
This sequence comes from Lachnospiraceae bacterium, assembly GCA_024680435.1. Classification (GTDB taxonomy): domain Bacteria; phylum Bacillota; class Clostridia; order Lachnospirales; family Lachnospiraceae; genus UBA1258. The sequence goes on along the minus strand of JAILCK010000358.1, from coordinate 27,709 downwards.
GGATAAAGAAAGCTGCGATGCTGTTGAGGGTTGAATCTCACCATTTTTGACAATCGCCGAAAGATTGTTTTCTGCCATCTTTTTTCCTTTCTTGACTAAGCTTATGCGCTGTAGTCTACGGTGTTTCCGTTTTGAGTCATGATTTCTTTAAGTAAAGCATCTTCTGAGGTGGCTATCTCTTCTTCGGGGGCTGAAAGATTAATTCTTCTTATGCCTCTCTTTTTAGGTTGATTGTTATCTGAAGTGTTTCCTCTGTTTTGGTCACTTAAGTTTCTTTCGAATTCGTGACTTTGAACAGTTACTTCAATTGCTTCAACCGTAACGCCTTTGCTTTCCAAAGTCTCCTTTAACACGATGGCCTGGCTTTCGATTACCGCTTTAACGCTTTCGTTTTGAGCTGTAAACTGAGCTGTCAACACGCCTTCGTTGTTTGAAGAAACCTTAACTTTTACCGTTCCTAAATTTTCAGGGGTAAGCTGTAAACTGATTTCACTTGCATCAGCCGTGATATCGATTTTGATTGCTTCCGTAATCTGGTTAAGAACGTTTTCTGCAGACACTGTTGTAAACGATTGAACGGGTGCTTGCTCGTTTAACGCTTCAACTGCCTTACTTAAAAGGTTTTGCGTGAAGTTAAATGCCTGATGATTTGTTTCTTCGTGGGAGTTTTTGTGAAATCCCTCTGTTTCTCTTCTGTCTAAAGAAATCCTTGAAGGATCGATACTTGCTTCCTCTTTGCTCACTGCTTCAAGGTCTCTTGTAAGTCCTTCGTTTTCTTTAAAGTTTCGGACAGTTATTTTTTCTTCAAAAGTCTTTCCGATTACATCTGCAACCGGTGCTTTTTCTTCGTTAATCGGTTCTTCTACCTCCTTGGTATTAAGAACGCTTGAAAAATCCTTGATGTTTTCTTTTAATTCTTCCTTGTCGATTCCCAAATCTTTTGAAATGTCTTCAAGAATGTTTTCAACCTCACCGGTTAAATCTGTAAGTGTTTCATAAAGATTCTCATCTGTAGCAAGGGTTAAGGTGTCTTCGCAATCTGAAAGTTTTGCAACAATTTCAGGTAGCTTCTCAGGATTAAGAAGTGCCGCCATTGTAAGCTGTAAAGTTTCAAGCACGTTTACGATTTCTTCTTCGGTTACGTTAAGCTCCTCTTCAAGGTAAGCTTTTACGTCTTCGATTGCATCGCACACAGCCTTAACGTCTTCGTCCAAAACATCTTTTTGAGGATTTTCCGTTTTAACGTTTTCTGTCCTCATAACGGTAGGTTTATCTTTGTAGGTTTCTTTGATTTCAGGTTTTTCGTTAACTTTCAAATTATTGTCAGGCTTTTGAGCAATCGGTTTACTGCCCGCATCAGACTGACCTTTTGAAAAGTTAAGGTAATCCTTAAAATCGGAACCCTGAACCTTACCGCCGTTTGGTGTTTGGCTTAAGAAATCAAGTTTTGCCTGATTTAGTAAACCATTCACAGGTGTACTGGTCATTTCGTTCCTCCTCTCTTCAGTTGTCAATGTGCAAATTTTTTATCGCCAAAGACAAGCGCAATATCACTATTACCCTTGTCCCCACAATAACTATATCGGTCAATATCAAAAAAACTTAACCCTGAGGTTCCATAATTTTTACAAGCTTAGCTGCCTTCTCTGCATTCATGGCTCCAAGGATTTCTCCTCTGGTCTTTACATCCAAGGCTTTTAAGATTCTAGCTGCCAAGTTTTCGTCTGTTTCTTTTTCAAGAATAGCGGCTGCCTGCTTTGCTTTCATATTGGCAAAGGCGTTAACGTATTCTTCGTATTGCTTATCTTCCTCAAGTTCCTTAACAACCTGCTTATATAAAGCTTCAGCCGTTGAGGGATCCAATGCTTCATAATACTTTTGGAAGCCTTCGGGGCCCGGTCCTTTATCGGAATAAATCATTTCGTTATAAAACTGTTCTTTTATCCTTTGAAACTCTACCTGCATTTGTTCAAAAGACTGAAGCCTTTCAACCTCTGCCTTTAGTGCCGTAAGTTCTTCCGCATTTGTGTTGTTAACGGTTTGCGCGTGTTCTAACTGAACTTCAAGCTCATGGATATAGTCAACAGCTTCCTTTAAAGATGTATATCCGCCGTAAGCACCTTCTTCGGTAGTCTCAGTAACCTGAGGGTCTCCGGGCAAAATCTTATTGATAACAGGCACGTTCTTTAGCACCGGAGTCAAGAATTCCGACGCAAATCCGCCAAAATCAAGCTTAATGGCAAAGCCTAAGATAGCTATCCATACAAGTACAATAACAGTCGTTATCAAGAAACTGGAAACACCGTTACCTGCCTCTTCTTCGGCCTCTATCTCCGCTTCACGCTTGGAGATTTCTTTGGCTCTTTTCTTAATCTCCTGCTTTTGCTTCTTTTCTTCCTGCTTTAAGCGGTTTCTTTCTTCTTTTATTTGTTTTTTGTCAGCTTTTGAATTAGACTCTTCTGCCATCTAAAAAACCACCTTATGATCCCGATGTGCCGTAAACATAGCTGTTACGCTCATCGTTTTGAACGCTCTCTTCGTGCTTTTCTTCTTCTAAATATCTTTCAAAGGCACGCTCTCTTAGCTTTTCGTACATCTTTCTTTCCTGCATCATTTCCACAAGCTTAAGACGTTCTTCTTCAAGGGCATCTTCAGCTTTCTTTACTTCAAGCTTTTGCTCTTCAATAAAGTCTTTCATTTTGGAAATGGCGGATTCATTCTCAATTATTTCAAATACCGGGAGAGCTTCTTTTCTTAATTCTCTTCCTTCTTCTTCATAGCCATCAAGCCGCGAGTATAGAATATTTAATTTTTCTTCTTCATCATCAAGGCGCTTCCTTGCGGCGGCAAATACATTTTTTTGCTGTTCTTCAAGCCTTGCCTTTAGATTGAGAATATTCTGAAGTCTGAAGGAAAATCTGGCCAAAACTTCTCCTTACTAACCGACTATCTCATGAATCTTAGAAACCGCCTCTTCAAAAGTGGTCTTTTCGTCGGTTTGCTGTTGCAAGAATTCATTTATTGCTTTGTGCTTTTCAATCGCTTCATCAATTTCGGGATTGCTGCCGCTTTTGTAAGCACCGATATTTATAAGGTCTTCCGCATCCGCATATGTAGCCATTAAGTTTTTAAACTTACCGGCGTCACTTTTATGCGCTTTATCCGTTATCTGAGACATACATCTTGAGATACTTGCCAAAACGTCGATTGCGGGGTAATGGTTTCTTTGAGCAATCTTACGGTTTAAAACTATATGACCGTCCAGTATACTTCTTGCGGTATCCGTAATAGGTTCATTAAAGTCATCACCGTCCACAAGAACTGTGTAAAGTCCTGTAATGGAGCCTTTATCACTTCTTCCGGCTCTTTCCAAAAGCTTGGGCATTTCAGCATATACGCTCGGGGGATATCCTCTTGATACGGGAGGCTCTCCGCTTGCTAAGCCTATTTCTCTTTGCGCCATGGAAAAACGGGTTAAAGAGTCCATCATAAGCAAAACGTCTTTTCCCTGGTCCCTAAAAAACTCGGCAATTGCCGTAGCTGTTTTTGCGGCCTTTGTACGCTCCAAGGCAGGCTTATCGCTTGTTGCGATAACAAGGACGCTTCGCTTCATACCTTCTTCTCCAAGGTCTCTCTCCACGAATTCTCTTACTTCACGTCCACGCTCTCCGATAAGGGCGATTACGTTTATATCAGCCAATGTATTTCTTGCAAACATACCAAGTAGCGTGGATTTTCCCACACCTGAGCCTGCAAAAATACCTATTCTTTGACCCTTTCCTATGGTCAAAAGCCCATCAACGGCTCTGACTCCCAAGGGTAATACTTCATCTATGATTTTTCTTGACATAGGATCAGGGGGAGCTGCTTCAACGGGGTATGTAACTCCCTTTATTTTCACGCCTTCAGGTGGCCTTCCAAGGCCATCCAAAGTGTATCCCAAAAGGTCGCTTCCCACCACTACATCAAGGGGGTGATTGTCGTTTTCAACAATGCAGCCTATGCTTACGCCCTCTACATGTTCATAAGGCATAAGAAGTGTCTTTCCGCTTCTAAAGCCCACAACTTCCGCCATGGCAAGTGCCTTTTCTCCATCCTTTGAGTAGATGGTGCAAATATCCCCAAGTTTTGAATCGGGGCCATAGCTTTCAAGGGTTAAGCCTACTGCGTTTGCAATCTTTCCCTGAGACTTATAGAAAGCTTTGTTTTCCAAAGCCTTATATTTATCAAAAGAAATATCGCATATCATGCTTCTTTCCTGCCTTCATAGGAGAGAACCGTCAGGGTCCTTGTTAATTCTTTTAACTCTGTATCTATGCTGCAATCGATAATTCCAAAAGGAGTTTCGATCTTTGCCTGCCCTTTTTCAAGGTCGTCTCTTTGCATGATTTCAGGTTCTTCTCTGAAAGGAACCTTGTCTAAAAGTGCAGCCTTCATGCCAACCAACATGTCATAGTCGTTTTGGCTTACGCAAATTGTGACTCTGTCATTTGTATCAACATGCATTAAAGCTTTGTTTATAAGGCAAACAAGCACGTCTCTTCTTGAAAAGAAATTATCTCCGAATACGTGCTCATATACGTTTGTAATAACTTCCACCATTTCAGGCTCGATGGAGCGAACCATATCTTCATATTCTTTTTGAAGATTAGCCTGATACTCAGCCAATCGTTCTCTTTCCGATTCAAGCTCTTTGCTTGCCTCCAGTTGCCCTGCCTCATAGCCTTCTTTTCTGGCAGCTTCCCTTATGGCATCGCATTCGCTTTTTGCTTCTTCGATTCTTCTTGCAACTTCTTCGTTTGCTTCATCAAGCATTGCATCGCATTCGTCTTTTAAAGACTCAAGCTTATCCTGAAGCTGTTCCTCTGTTTCCCCGGGATTTTGATAGTCATCCGTAAGTTCAGAAAGAGGGTCTTGTGACACAGGATTGCCTTCTTCGTCTAATTGCTGTTCAAATTCTTCCTCTGTCTTTTCCCTGAGAACCCCGCTTGCTCCCTCAAGATGCTTTGCAGCAACGGCGTTTGAGTCGATAACTCGGGTATTCTCGGTGGAGAACTGTATGAAGTTTGACTTTAAAATATTAGACAACGATCTCGTCTCCTCCGCCTCTTGAAATTACAATTTCTGCAGAATCTTCCAGTTTTCTTATAATATTTACAATCTTTTGCTGTGCTTCTTCTACATCCTTCATACGTACAGGGCCCATGAATTCCATATCTTCTTTGATCATTACGGCAAGACGCTTTGAAAGGTTGTTGAATATTGCTGTCTGAACCTGTTCGTTTGCAGACTTAAGAGCAACGGCAAGGTCGTTGTTATCAACTTCACGAAGCACTCTCTGAATAGCTCTGTCTTCAAGCAACAAGATATCTTCGAAGACGAACATCTTCTTTCTGATTTCGTCGGCAAGTTCGGGCTCTTCGATTTCCAAAGTTTCCATGATATGCTTTTCTGTACCACGGTCTACTGTATTCAAAATGTCTACAACCGCGTCTACGCCACCGATAATGGTGTAGTCCTGGTTGATAAGGGATGCAAGCTTTGATTCCAATACTTTCTCCACTTCTTTGATAACATCGGGGCTTGTACGGTCCATAACTGCAATACGTTTTGCAACATCCGACTGTCTGTCCGGAGGAAGGGCCGAAATAATAAGGGCTGCCTGGTTTGCTGAAAGGTATGACAATATCAAGGCGATTGTCTGAGGATGTTCATCCTGAATAAAGTTAAGAAGCTGTGCCGCATCTGTTTTTCTTACAAATTCGAAAGGCTTAACCTGCAATGAAGCGGTAAGTTTTCCGATAACGTCAAGGGCTTTGTCGGAGCCGAGTGCTTTTTCAAGCAATTCTCTTGCATATCCGATACCGCCTTCCGCAATGTATTGCTGTGCAAGGCAGATTTCGTAGAATTCATCTATAACGCTTTCTTTTAACTGAGGGGTGATGCTCCTTGTATTTGCTATTTCCAAGGTAAGCTCTTCAATCTCTTCTTCCTTTAAGTGTTTGAAGATGTTGGAAGAACGCTCAGGACCAAGCACTATTAAAAGAATAGCGGCTTTTTGAAGGCCTGTTAATTTGTCTTCACTGTTTTTTGCCATTGTGGTTCCTTCCCAGCAATTACTGCATAGATAATTTTATCTTTATTCCCAGCCCTCATTTAGCCAGTTACGAAGCAGATTTGCGACCGCTTCGGGATTTTCGTCAACAAATTTTTCAACCATTTTTCTGGTTTCGGATACAGTCTCAACTTCGATGTCGTCAATCGTAGGTTCGGGCGTTGACTGTAAAAGTGTCTCAACAGAAAGTTCTTCAGGCTCATCCTGAGCTTTCTGACCAACCATGCTCTTTAATACTACGAAGGCAAGTAAGCCTAAGATGATAACTATCAAAGCAATCTGGATAACATCGGTAGCTTTTATGCCAAGGCCTTCGGAATCCACAAAGAAATTTTCATCATATGCAACAATAGAAATGTTTGCCTGAGGAATGCCCGATGCATCGCTTGCAAGCTTTAACATGTCATCGGTTATTTCTATAGGTGTTCTTTCTGAATTTGCAGCCTTATACTCTTCCCATGTGATGCCCGCAAGTAAGCCCTGCTTTTTAACATCGTCTTCTTTTACGATTATGTAGTTTGTTGATGAAATACCCATGGATGATTGAGTGTATACCACTCGTCCCGAAGGTATGTTGGTATTAACGATCTTTTCGTTGGGAAGGTACTTTTCGTACAATTCCTGAATCGATGATGTGGAATAGTTGTTATCAAGATATTGATATCCTGTTTCAGAGTTTGAATCTGTTCCGGGAACACCACCCACTCCTCCTTCGGAGTCTTCCGTATAAAGAGATCTTTCTGACAAAAGACCCTGTGACTGACCTTCCGCAGGTGTGTAGTCGTGAGTTGTTTCTTCGGTAGTTGAAAAATCTATAACAAGGTTTGAAGTAACCTTTATATCTCCGAATCTTCCGACACCGCCCAAAACTCTCTTAATGCCGTTGTTTAGAACATCTTCCGCTGCATTTTTAACCCCAAGCTGAGTGCTTGCGCTTCCTGCTGCGCTCGCAGAATTTTCACCGGAAAACAGAAGGTTTGCTTCACTGTCCAAAATGACGATGTGGTCTGTGTTTGAACATCCCAAGGCATTGGCAACGCCTTGTGCCAAAAATGCCGCATTGTCCTGAGTAAAGTCTCCTTCGATGTTTAAATAAATTGTAGCACCGGGCTCTTCATTCTTTGAAAGAAGGGTGCCGTCGTTTTCGGGTAAATCAAGACGCACCGTTGCTGCCTTAATGGCAGGAAAGACACTTACAAAGTCTTCTTCAAAGGCGCTTTCAAGGTACAGTTTATATTTCTTTTGCTTGTCTGCTTCCGTTACGGTGAAGCTTCCCGACAAAGCCTGATCGATTGTGTATGTTGTGGTGGTGATGCCGCTTCCCGCAAGTGTAAGGCGGGCATTAGAAAGATCTTTTTGTGGAACTTTTACCTGTAATCCGTCATCGGAAACTTTGAATGTAATGTTTGATTCTTTTAAGACATTTGTGATTTCTGATGCTTCCTTTGTGGATTTACATTGTTCCAAAAGAGTGTAATTGGGGGAAGAAACGATTGCATATAAGACAACGAAGGCAACAACAACAGCGGCGGCTATAGCTATAATCGCAGTCTTTTGTTTCGCCGTAAATTCGTTCCATTTGGCGACTATCTTTTCCCAAATTTCTTTTAACTTAGCAAGAATTTTCTCTGCCATTTTTCTTTCTCCCCTGACAAAAAACGGTGTTGCAAACACACTCGTAAGCAAAGCTTACTTCGTGCACTAAATCTGCATGTTCATGATCTCTTTATACGCATCCATGAACTTATCTCTTACCGCTACTGTGTATTGAAGTGCGGTGGAGGCTTTTTGAAGTGCAATCATTAAATCATGAGTGCTTTCAGTTTCGCCCATTGCGAAGCTTATTTCAGCATTTTCCGCATCGGACAAAAGGTTGTTTGTATTGTTTATATTGTCGATTGCACTGTTTAAGATTTTGTCAAACATTGAGTTTGACTTTGCGGGAGCCTGAGTCTTAAGCCCTGTTCTGTCTGCTGTAACTATCGACGAAGCGCCAAGAAGTGATTTAACGTCCATTGATTATCTCCTTATTACTTACCAAGATCCAATCCCTTTAAAGCAATCTGCTTGCTGGCCGTAAAGGCTGTGGCATTTGCTTCATAGGAGCGGGATGCATCAATAAGGTTCGTCATTTCGGTAATGATATTTACATTGGGATAATGAACATATCCGTTTTCATCGGCATCGGGATGAGAAGGATCGTAAACCATGTTCATGGGGGTATCCGTATCTTTATAAACACCCGAAACCTTTACGCCTGTTCCCGAGTAATTATCCATTTTTTTGTTTAAGACTCTTGAAAAAGCCGTCTGTTTATCTTTTTCAGCAAATGTAACCACTTTACGAACATAAGGAGTGCCGTCCTTGGTGCGGGTGGTGTTGGCATTTGCAACGTTTTCAGAAATAATATCCATACGATATCTTTGCGCCGTAAGTCCAGATGCATTGATATCAAACGAAGTAAACATTCCCATGGGCTAACCTCCTTACCTCATGGCATTTCTCAAATTACCGAATTCGCTTTGAATGCTGTTCATAAGGCCTTCGTAAACGAGCTGGTTCTTTGCCAAAATTTCATTTTCAGTATCTATATCGACATTGTTTTTATCTAATCTGTAAGAAAGGCTTCTGTAGTCTTTGTACGTGCGAGCCTGAAGCTGGTCTGTGCGAAGATTCTTTACCTTTGCATCCATTGTGTCAAAATGTGAATGCTTTAAAGCCTTTGTAAGCTCTTTTTCAAAAGTAATGTCTTCTCTTTTGTAACCGGGTGTATCAACGTTTGCAATGTTGTTGGCGATAGCCTGGTTTCTAAGCCAAGAAGCGTCCGCCGCTTTATCCAAAACGTTGATGTAATCAAATGCATTTGATTTGATCATGCTTTCCTCCTTTTAAAGGGGGTAGAGTAAAAAAGTATATACTCATCCCACCTTATTTTATTATAAATTGTTTTTAGAAAAACACAAGGCTATTTTGGCAAAAAACCACATAATCTTGTGTTTTGACCAAAAGAGTCATACAAGATGTGGGTTTACATAATATTTATGCAACTCCTTGTTTTTGCTTAAAATACGCCGATTTCCATGTGTCAAAAGAAACAAAAAAGGACTTCGAAAGAAGTCCTTTTCGTTTGATGTAATCCATTACTTAGTAAATATTATATCGGATTTAAATTAAAAATTATATAGATTTGTCTTTTTTGAGCTTTTCAATTTCATCAAATACGGCATCGTTTAAAACTTTAATGTAAGTACCCTTCATACCCGAAGATCTTGATTCGATAACGCCGGCACTTTCAAATTTTCTTAAAGCATTAACGATTACGGAACGCGTAATTCCCACTCTGTCCGCTATCTTTGATGCCACCAAAATACCTTCCATACCGTTTAACTCATCAAAAATATGAGTAATGGCTTCCATTTCGGAAAATGAAAGAGTGCTGATGGCCGAATGCACAACCGCAAGTTTTCTGGACTCTTCCGCATTTTCTTCATTAACTGCTCTAAGCATTTCAAGGCCCACAACGGTGGTGCCGTACTCGCAAAGAATAATATCGTCAAGGTCATATTGAACATTACACTTATAAACAAACAAAGTACCGAGTCTCTCTCCTGCGATTTCAATAGGAGAAATAACCGCCTGGAACTTATGAATATCGGTGTGTTCAAAACCAAGGGTTGCCAAATTAACGTTTTCTTTGGTGGAAAGAACCGCCAAAAGTCGCTCGTTAAGCATGGGGTCAATAAAACCGCCCACATTATTCTGAATTAATTCTTCAATTGGTTCAATTCCCTGGCTGTTTCCAACGCCAAGGACTTTACCCTTTTTACTGATAACTAAAATATTTGAATTAAGGATTTCCCTCATAACCTTACAAATATCGTTAAAAACTACCTTACTTGAATTATTGTTGTGCAATAATTTTCCGATTTTTCTTGTCTTATCAAGTAATTGTACACTGCTCATTTTTACTCCGTTTCCGCGCAAAAGGGCGCACAAAATACCTCTACGTAGCGTAAAATACATTGTTATTTTATCATGAGGATAATAAATAATCAATCATTTTGACACAATTTGGACACTTAGAGGGTAAAAATTGCAAAATTTGATTATTTTTTTATGTTTTTTATACACAACCAAAAAATTAGAGCAAAGGTCCCAAAAACCTTTGCTCTATACTTTTAAGCACTTATTTATCTATTGTATTTCCGCATTCGGGATTTGAGCAAACAAGCTTGTTTCCTCTTTGTGTGTAAATGCTTCCGCACTTTTCACACTTTTTATCAACGGGCTTTTGCCATACCATAAAGTCACAATCGGGAATTGCGATACATCCGTAGTAACGTCTTCCCTTCTTAGTCTTTCTGATAACGATATCTTTTCCGCATTTAGGACAAGGAACACCGATCTTTTCAAAGTAAGGCATGGTGTTTCTGCACTCAGGGAATCCGGGACAAGCTAAGAACTTACCGTGAGGGCCGTACTTTATAACCATGTTTCTTCCGCAAACAGAACATACTTCATCGGATACTTCGTCTGCAACCTTAACTTCAGAAAGTTCTTTTTCAGCGGCATCAACGGCGGATGAAAGGTCGGGATAGAAGTTTTTAACAACAGTCTTCCACTTGATTGTACCTTCTTCGATACCGTCCAAAAGTGTTTCCATATTAGCCGTAAAGTTAACATCAACAATTGAAGCAAAGGCATCTTCCATCATCTTATTTACCACTTCACCAAGCTCTGTAACAAAGATGTTCTTTCCTTCCTTAACCACATAATGACGGGCAAGAATTGTGGAAATAGTGGGTGAATAGGTACTGGGACGTCCGATTCCAAGTTCTTCTAACGCCTTTACCAAAGAAGCTTCCGTATAGTGAGCCGGAGGCTGAGTAAAGTGCTGCTTTCCTTCTATATCCACAAGCTTAAGCTTTGTGTCTTTGCTTATGTTTATGCCAAATGCATTTTCTGTAAATTCGCTGTTTTCTTCGCCTTCCGTAGCTTCCTTATAAACGCTCATGAAGCCGTCAAACTTAAGCTTTGCGGCGCTCATAGAAAAGTGATGCTCTCCGCTTGATAACTTAACGTTTGTGGTTTCATAAACAGCGTCAGCCATACGGCATGCCACGAATCTTTTCCAAATAAGGGTGTAAAGCCTTAACTGTTCTCTTGAAAGATATTCCTTTACATCATCGGGAGTGCGGTTAATCATTGTGGGACGGATTGCTTCATGAGCATCCTGGATCTTAGCCTTGTTTTTCTTTAAGGCCTCATCCTGTCTTACAAATTCTTCACCATACTCTTTTGAAATGTAATCATTGGCTGCTTCCAATGCTTCATCCGCAATTCTTGTGGAGTCTGTACGAAGGTAAGTAATAATACCCTGTGTGGCATTACCGATTTCAACACCTTCGTAAAGCTGCTGCGCAATACGCATTGTTTTTTGAGTAGAAAAGTTTAAAGCTTTGCTGGCTTCCTGCTGAAGAGTGGATGTTGTGAAAGGTAAAGGTGCCTTTCTTACCTTCTCTCCCGTTTTGATTTCATCTATCTTAAGGTTCTTTTTATCTAAGTCCTTAAGGATTTTATCAGCCTGTTCTTTACTGTCAATCTGACCTGTGTATTTTGCCTTTAAAGTTTTGCTTTCGCCTTCTGCCTTCAAAGAAGCGTCCACCGTCCAATATTCCTTAGGAATAAAAGCATCGATTTCTTTTTCTCTGTCACAGATTATACGAAGAGCCACACTTTGCACTCTTCCCGCACTAAGACCTCTTTTAACCTTTGCCCAAAGTATGGGAGAAATCTTATATCCCACCATTCTGTCAAGCATACGACGGGTCTGCTGGGAATCCACAAGATTCATGTCAATTTCTCTTGGATTCTTTAAAGATTCCTTGACTGCATTCTTGGTGATTTCGTTGAAAGTGATTCTGTATACTTTTTTATCAGACAACTTCAAAGCTTCGTATAAGTGCCATGAAATTGCTTCTCCTTCGCGGTCCGGGTCGGTTGCGAGATAGATTTTTTCAGCTTTCTTTACTTCTTTACGAAGTGTGGACAATACATCTCCCTTACCTCTTATGGTGATGTATTTGGGCTCAAAGTCGTTATCGACATCGATACCAAGCTGGCTCTTTGGAAGGTCTCTTACGTGACCATAGCTTGCAACTACCTCGTAGTTGGGACCAAGGAACTTCTTTATGGTATTTACCTTCGCGGGTGATTCCACGATTACCAGATATTTAGCCATTTGTTCTCCCCTTGCCTACACACATTTTTTCTCAAATACTTGCGAGTGTGGACTAACGGTTGTAAATATACACTAAAAATTTCAATTTAGCAAGCAATTTTTGTTGAGATTTTTTTACCTTGTCTTCGCACACGCTTATTAATAATGCATTTAGGCTGTTTTAAAAAAATTAACAAGAGGCATTTGCCAAAAGAAAATTCTTGGTATCCACAGCTTTTTGTAACGGCATAAATCTCCCTGCACCCACATTCTTTAAAAAAGCTTTACCCGTTAAAGAAATGCAAAGAGACAATATCTCATACGCGGGAAGTAAAAGTGTCTCGGAAAGTTGCTCGGGCGTAAAAGAGTTTTCATCAATGGCTTTAATGATTCTTATCTCGTTTTTGTTTAAGTTTTTTAATAATTTTGTGTCGGTTTCTTCATTATTAATAGAAGCCTGACTCATAGGAACACAAAACCTCCTTGTAAACTCCTCCATAAAGCCGTCTATATCCGTTATCATGCCTGCGCCCTGATTTATAAGCTCGTTTGTCCCAAAGCTTGTTATATCGCTTATGCGCCCGGGGACCGCAAACACTTCTCTTCCTTGCTCAAGGGCACAGTCAACCGTAATTAATGTTCCGCTTTTTTCTTTTGCCTCAACCACGCACACGCAGTCGGACATTCCGGAAATCAAGCGGTTTCTTTGGGCAAAGAAAGCTTTCATGGGCTGAACGGAAGGATAAATTTCTGACATCACGCCTCCGTCTTCGCATAGCCTTTCATAAAGAATCCTTGATTCTCTTGGGTAGATGTGCTCTACGCCTCCTCCCAATACCGCCAATGAATAACCTCCGGCATTTACGGCGGATAATTGAGATATTGAATCTATGCCCCTTGCCATTCCGCTGATTAAAGAAACCTTGTACGAAGCAATCAATTCTCCTAATCTTGTTGCCACATTCATTCCGTACACAGAGCACTCTCTTGCCCCAACAACGGAAATGGTGGCTTCTTTCTCCTTTGGAAGCTTTCCTTTGTAAAAAATAAAGGGAGGAGCATCTTTTAAGTCTCTAAGCCTATGCGGATAGTCATCCGATTCAATGGATAAAAAGTGGATGTTTTCTTTTAAAAGCCTTTCGTATTCTCTTTTTGGATCAATCATTTTCCTTGATTCAATCACTCTTTTAAGCCTTTCACCCGGAAATAGTTTTAAACTTTCAAGCTTACTTGCATCGGCTTCAAAAAAGGCTTTTGGAGAAAGAAACCCTTCTTTTATTTTTTCATAGGTTTTAATGCCTATCAGGCCTGTTACAGCCATATGTATAAAGTAGGGAATTTCTATATCCGTATCGTTAATAAGTGCATATTTAAAATTATCCATTTTAACCTCCTATGTATTCGGGAAATCTGTAGCAGGAAGCCTCCGATAAGTGAGCTATCGTTACCTTTTCTTCCCCTTCGTAATCGGCAATTGTTCTTGCCACACGTAAAATCTTATAAAAACTTCTCATGGATAAATTCATTTGTTCGTAAGCTTCATAAACAAATTCCGTCTCTTCTTTTCCAAGAGGAATGTAGGTGTTAATCTTCGCTGCGGGGATTTGAGAATTGAATTTAAAGTTTTCATTTTCGTATCGCTTCTTTTGAGTATTTACGCAGGCTTCAACTTTTTCCTGTATTTCTTTGCTTGACAGACCTTGTTTTCTCTCCCCGTTAAGAAGTTTTGGCTCTAACCTGTTTACCTCTACGCAAATGTCGATTCTGTCTAAAATCGGGCCTGACAGCCTTCCTAAATAACGTTCGATTGCATTTTGTGAACATCTGCATTTGTTTCTGTCGGGATAAAAGCCGCAGGGGCATGGATTCATGGCGCCAACAAGCATAAACTTTGCAGGATATGTAAAGGTCTGCTTTGCCCTTGAAATAGTAATCTTTCCGTCTTCTAAGGGCTGTCTTAGCATATCGATCGTTTCCCTTTTAAATTCAGTCATTTCATCAAGAAACAAAATGCCTCTGTGGCTTAAAGAACATAGCCCCGGCCGAGCCATCGATCCTCCTCCGCAAATGGCCTGGGCGCTTGATGAATGATGAGGGCTCCAAAAGGGGCGCTTAATCACAAAGGGCATTTCTTCGCTAAGTTTTCCAGCGACTGAATAAATGGTGGTTACTTCAAGACTTTCATCATAGGATAGCTTTGGCATGATGCCGGGGATACACTTTGCAATTAAAGACTTACCGGCCCCCGGAGGCCCGCTCATTAAAAGATGGTGAAAGCCTGCTGCCGCCAAAGCCGCCGCCCGCTTAACGTTTTCCTGGCCGTACACGTCTTTAAAATCTGCTTCGTCTGTGTGCTCTTCAAAGTATTTAAGCTCGTCCTCCAAAGACCTTCCCTCGTTTGAATAAACGTATGGAGCTATAAACTTATCCGCCTCTTCCTTTGGCATTTGAAAGTAGGCAATCAAGGTTTCAAGATTTTCTACAGGCACTATTTCTATGCCCTTTATCATCCCTGCTTCCTTTTCATTTTCTTTTGGAATAATGACTCTTTTAAAGCCTTTGTCCTTTGCCATTTTTACAATGGCCAAAACTCCCCTTACACTTGTCACTTTACCGTCTAAAGAAAGCTCTCCAAGGCATAGAGTTTCACTGCTTTCAAAGTGCTCTAAATGTCCAAAAACCCCAAGAAGTGATATTGCCATGGGAAGATCAAAGCCCGCGCCGCATTTATGCTCGTCTGCAGGGCTTAAATTAACAACAATCCTCATGGCGGGAAGATTGATGCCTGCGTTTTTTAAGGCCACTTTGACTCGGTCCTTAGATTCTTTTACTTCGCTACCCGGAAGGCCTATTATTTCAAAGCCGGGTAACCCGGATGATGCATCCACTTCCACCGTTATAAGGTCGCCAAAAACGCCTCCGACTCTGCCGGAGTAAACTTTGTATACCATATTCTGTTTTTTCTCTCTCGGTACAAAAGGATACGCCAATCGGCGTAAAATATATTGATACGGGCTTTCCGTTTGAACGAAAAGCCCGTTCAAAGCAACTTATCTCATCGAATACCTGTTATCAAGCTTTTTGATGGTATCAACGATTTCCAAATTATAATATAACGAACGATTACCCAAATCAAGCATCTGATTTGTGGAATATTCAACCACCACCGGATATAAAGGCGTGGCGGGATTAATGCTTGTTACAAATGCCTTAAATCCGTTATTTAGCAAAACACTCATGCCGGGCTTTAAAACGGTTACGGAATCAATAAGCACTTCAACCGCCTTTTTGTTAAATACGTCCGGATAGCTTAGCATATGATTTATTGTGTAAATCTGAGAGTTTGGCTCCATCTCCCCTGTGATACTCATGGCTGTCATCGTTTCAAAAGTATCCGCAACGGAAAGAATCCTTGCTCCAAGCCTAACTTTTTCTTTGTCCTGTTCACGCTTAAATTTATGGTTTGTAAGGACTCTGTAGGACTGTGCACAAATCTTTCTGATTTCGGGATTATCGGGGAAAAGGGTGTCTAAAAGTTCAAAGCCCATATCCTGCGAATTATCCAAAATTCTTATTTGTTCTTCGGGAGTCTCACCTTCCAAAAGAAAATCAGGAACGTTTGCCTTTCCTATATCGTGAAGAAGGCAGGCCGTAACGGTTTCTTTTTTCTCTTCATAAGAAACACCCATTTTGGTGCACATTAAAGCCGCCAAAATGCCGGTACTAAAAAGGTGCTTATATACAAAATTGTCTTTACTTCTTGCATCGGGTGAAAAATCGATTCGCATGCGGGGATTGGTGCCGAATCGCTCGATAATATCGTCTGCAATCTTATCAAGCTTATGCAAACGGTGTGTCGCTACTATTTCTTTGATTTCTTCCCCAAGATCTCTTGCTTTTAAATACTTTGTGCGCTCAAATTCAACGTCATCGTCGCTTTGAGGGGGAAGGGGCTCCGTGGGGTCTAACACAAAAATACCAAGTATCCCGTTTGTCTTGATAAAATCCATTAAGCGATCGTCTAACTTATAGTCTCTGTCAAAAATAATCGCTCCCTTTTTATCAAACAAACACTTGGCAAGTCTCATTCCGTTTTTAAGATTTCCGGACTTTACGAAATGCATTGAATACCCCCAATGAATCAATCTAATTTAAGTATAATCTTGACGCGTTTATTTAGCAATAATCACTTTATAAACTCGCTCATACAATAATTTGCAACATCCAAGCCTTTATCCGTTAAGAATAGCCTGTCCCCTTCTTCTTTTAAAAGTTCCTGCTCTTTTAGCTTAGCTATTTCATCTTTATAATATTCATTTAAGTCTATATCAAACTCTTTAAAGAATTCTTCCTTTGATACCCCATCCGTGCATCTTAAGCCTAAAAACATAAACTCTTCCATAGAGTCTTTTTTAGCTAAGATTATGGTGTCGCTTGAATAATCTTTGTTTATGAACCTGTCTAAGTCAGAATGCATCTGAAAACGGGTATTTTTATATAATGATGCGGCCGCTATTCCAAAGCCCAAATAAGGGACTCTTCTCCAGTAACCTAAGTTATGCTTACATTCATATCCTTCTTTTGCATAATTTGAAATTTCGTAGCGGTTGTACCCTGCGTTTTTAAGCATTTCTTTTGTAAGATAGTACATTTCCCTATCTTCGTCTTCTCCTACGGGAGGTGCATCCTTATACTTTTCATAAAAGGGCGTCCCTTCTTCCAGAATGAGGCTGTAAGAGCTTATGTGTGTGGGCTTTAAAAGTAAAACCTTATTAAGGGTTTCTTTGTAAGAATCGATTGTTTGCAGAGGGATTGCGCTCATTAAATCTATGTTAATGTTTTCAAAGCCTGCTTTTTTTGCATTATTAAAGGTTAAAAGAAACTCTTCAAAGGTATGAAGCCTTGATAAAGCTTTTAACTCATTGTTGTTTGCGGATTGAAGGCCAATGCTTAATCTGTTAAACCCCGCCTTCCTATATTCAGTAAGTTTAGATAGGTTTGCGGAATTTGGATTAACTTCAATGCTTATCTCTGCATCCGGCATAAAATCAAACTTTTCTTTTAAAAGCGAAAGCACACCTGTAATGTATGAAGCATCAGGCACGCTGGGAGTGCCTCCTCCGAAAAAGCAAGAGACTATGGGGAGTTTCCCCACAGTCTCGCTTGTCTTTTCTATCTGGTCTTTAAGCGCAGCAAAATAAGCATCAAATTTATCTTTGCATCCCGAAAAAGATACAAAGTCGCAATAGTCGCACTTTCTTGCGCAAAAAGGAATATGTACATAAATTTCTGTGTAATCTTTACTCTTCATCAAGTTTAAGCACACTCATAAACGCGCTTTGAGGAATTTCTACGTTACCTACCTGGCGCATTCTCTTCTTTCCTTCTTTTTGCTTTTCAAGCAGCTTCTTCTTACGTGAAATATCACCGCCGTAACACTTGGCAAGCACGTCTTTACGCATTGCCTTAACTGTTTCTCTTGCAATGACCTTTCCGCCCACCGCAGCCTGAATGGGAATTTCAAATAAGTGTCTCGGGATTTCATCCTTTAACTTTTCACACATTCTGCGGCCTCTCTCGTATGCGGAATCTTTGTGCACGATGAAAGAAAGAGCATCCACTTCTTCACGGTTAATTAAAATATCAAGCTTAACCATCTGCGCCTGCTCATATCCCTTTAATTCATAGTCAAAAGAAGCATATCCTCTTGAGCGGGATTTTAAGGCATCAAAGAAGTCATAAATAATTTCATTTAAGGGAAGCTCATACTTAATTAAAGCACGGGTAGCCTCCATATATTCCATGCTTACGTAGCGGCCTCTTCTCTGCTGGCAAAGCTCCATAATGGAACCTACGTAATCCTTTGAAACCATTATTTCCGCATTTACGATAGGCTCTTCCATATACTCAATTTCCGAAGGATCCGGAAGGTTTGAAGGATTGGTGAGCTCTATCATTTCGCCGTTTGTCTTATGCACTCTGTAAATAACGCTCGGCGCTGTGGTAACTAAGTCTAAGTTATATTCTCGCTCTAATCTTTCCTGAATAATCTCTAAATGTAAAAGCCCCAAAAAGCCGCATCTAAAGCCAAATCCTAAGGCGATGGAAGTTTCGGGCTCATAGAATAAAGATGCATCGTTTAATTGAAGCTTTTCAAGAGCATCCTTTAAGTCAGGGTACTTTGCTCCGTCTGCGGGATATACTCCGCAGTAAACCATTGACTGAACCTTTTTATATCCGGGAAGAGGCTCAGAGCAAGGATTGTTAAGTTCTGTAATAGTGTCACCAACTGCGGTATCACGAACGTTTTTAATGGAAGCTGTAATGTAACCTACCATACCTGCACTTAACTCATCGCAGGGGATAAACTGGCCTGCTCCAAAGTATCCTACTTCCACTACTTCCGCAGTGGCGCCTGTTGCCATCATCTTAATGGGAACGCCTTTTTTAACGGTACCGTTCTTTATACGGACAAAAGCAATTACACCTTTGTAAGAATCGTAAAGAGAGTCAAAAATCAAAGCCTGCAAAGGAGCATTAGCATCTCCTTCAGGAGCCGGAACCTTTTCAACAATAGCTTCAAGAACCTGATCTATGTTGATTCCGTTTTTAGCTGAAATTAAGGGTGCATCCTGAGCTTCGATTCCGATAACGTCTTCTATTTCATTAATAACCTTTTCAGGGTCAGCGCTTGGAAGGTCTATTTTATTAATAACAGGGAAAACATCCAAGTCATGATCAAGGGCAAGGTAAACGTTTGCCAAAGTCTGAGCTTCAATACCCTGAGCCGCATCAACCACCAATATAGCTCCGTCACAGGCAGCAAGCGCTCTTGAAACTTCATAGTTAAAGTCAACATGCCCGGGAGTGTCTATAAGGTTAAAAATGTACTCTTCTCCGTTCTTTGCTTTATAAACGGTACGTACTGTCTGAGCCTTAATGGTGATTCCGCGCTCTCTTTCAAGGTCCATGTTATCAAGAACCTGTTCCTGCATTTCACGGCTTGTAAGAAGCCCCGTCATCTCTATTATACGATCGGCAAGAGTTGACTTACCGTGGTCGATATGTGCTATAATACAAAAGTTTCTAATGTGTTTCTGATCCAAATTTATTTCCTCACAAAAATGAATTTCGATTTAGTATAACATAAAAACATTGCCTTCGAAAGGCTGAAAGGCCACATATTTTCAATATATTTTAAATTTTGTATTGACACAAAGAATTCTTTCTACTATTATATTTTAGTGTGCGACATTGAATCGTCCGTGTCCGGATTGATGTTGCTTAGTTTATTAACTTAGATGATAAAAAATGGAGGTGTATAGTCTTGGCTAACATCAAATCTGCAAAGAAGCGTATCTTAGTAAACCAGACAAAGGCTGACAGAAACAAGGCCATCAAGTCTGAGGTTAAGACAGCGATCAAAAAGGTTTATGCAGCTATCGACGCTAAGGATCAGGCAGCCGCTAAAGAAAGCTTAGTTAACGCTACTTCTCTTATGGATAAGGCTTGCTCTAAGGGTGTATATCACAAGAACACCATTAGCAGAAAAGTATCCCGTATGAACGTTGCTGTAAATAAGATGGCATAAACTTATCGCTAATAGATGATTTAAAAACAAGAACCACTTCGTACCGTCATGCGAAGTGGTTTTCTTATGTGCAAAAGTAAACCCTCTCCTTCTTTAAAGGAGAGGGTTATTTTTATCTTGAGTGGCCACCGCCACCGTGGCTTCCGCCACCGCCTGATGTATGGTGACCTCCGCCACCGCCCGATGATGAGCTTGATGAAGGTGGATCGTAAACCTTACTTACGGATTTACGTAAGAACCTGTCTTCATGCACCACAAACTTTGCTCCTCCGGGAGAAACGTAAGTGTTTGCGGTTGTGGTAACCTTTCCGCTTTTTGACTTTAAGTGTGTCAGAACAAATATTAAAAGCACAAAGCCTGCCACAATGATTGCAAAAGGCTTAAAGGCCAAGTCAACTATTTCTGTATCAAGATCATAGCTTACCTGAGTTACAAAGCTCATAAGTCCATGCTTGTAGTCTTCATCAAGGTTATCATAAAAAACATCCAAAGCATGGTCTATTTCATCGCTTGAATATCTTAATTCCGCCTGTCCCGTTGTACCCATCCAAGTATAGATTCTTCCGGTTTCAGGCTCTCTGAATAAGTTATCTACCAAGATTACGCCATCGCCTGTATTCTGAGTACCGTCTAAAATCTGAGGCCGGTCAAATCCAAACTTGTTTACTTCCCAGAATTCATCCGCATAAAGCATTACGTATTTATCGGGAGAAACCATTTCCATGTTATATCTTTTACAATAATCCTCTGCGTATTCCTTTAAGGATTCATTTAAGGTAACAATGACAATATCATTTCCGATTTCTTTTTCTACTTCATGAATGTAAAACTCAAGATCCTCTTCTTCTTTATCGGTTAAGGCTTCACCATAGTCAAAGACTCTCTTGTCGCCGTATACCCTTTCAGTATTACCGCTTACATACTCCGTGACTTCGTCACTTTTTCTTGGAATACTCGGCTTTTTATACATGTAATAGCCAAATACTATAAGCACTATAACGGCAAGCACAATGTTACTTTTTATAAATTGCTTTACTGTTCTTTTGTTCACGATACAAGCCCTCCGAATAATCTGGATATTATTTCAACCAAAGCCCAGGTAAGGCCTGCTTTTGTGATGCCGTATACAAATACTTTAAGTAAAGAAACCGGTGTGGTGCCAACCACTTTTCCCGTTTGACCGTTTACATGGAAAACATACTCTTTTCCGGCCCAGGAGTACTTATACACCCACACAGGAAACAAAGCATACTCAGTATTATCATTGTCCAAAGCAACGTTACTGCTTACCTTTGTAACGGTGTTGTATCCCGAAACAGAGTCGTTAATCAGTGTATTAACGCTCTTAATCGCCTTCTGCTTTGCTCTTTCTATAAACTCTCCCGCCGGAGCATTGTAAACCTCTCCGTTAAATCCTGACATGTATTTAGGGTCAAAAGAAACATTTGCGTTATAATCATAAGGCTCCATTAAATCCATTACGGAATCGGGAGCTTTTACTGAAGCATCGGCAGGAATCTTTTTAAAGTCTACATCAAGTTTTCTTACGATGTCATAGTAAGAAGTCTCCGTATACCTATAGTTTCCGCTTCTCCAATGTCTTGTTTTTGTGCCTTCCGCTCTGTAGTCAGCATCCGATTTAAAATCATACAAAAAGAAGGGGACATACATACCCTCAAGGTTTTCTAGGGTCTTTTCGCTAAGGAAGGAATTTGGAGTAAAGATTCTTTTCTTAAACTCATTTTCCATTGCCGTAACGGCTTCTTCTTTTGAAAGCTTAAAGGGAAGGATTTCCTTTGGCTCGTATTCGCCTTCAACTCTTGGGTCCAAAATAAGGTAATTGCCGCAATAAGGGCACTTTGTGGCGCTTGTTACTTCATCTGCGTTTATTTCTCCGCCACATGAATAACAGACTGTAACGGAAGCGTCGCCACGCTTTTCTTCACAGTCTGTACCATCGCAGTAGGGGCAATACATTTTCTGCATCTTAGGTGAGAAAACCATATTACCCCCGCAGTTTTTACATTGAAAATTCATATCTTTATAACCACTCCTGAATATAGTTTAGTACTCGGTCCTTAGGTAATGGCTTAGAGAAGTAATAACCCTGAATGAATTCAACACCAAGCTTCTTAAAAGCCAAGTATTCTTCTTCGGTCTCCACCCCTTCCACAACTACTTTCATACCGAGTTTGTGGATCATCTCAATAGTATATTCGGTCGCTGTTTTAACCTTTTCTGACGTAAAATACGCATCGGTTAAAAGCTTATCGATTTTAATAATTTTAAGCGGCAACTTTACAACGTATGCAAGGTTTGAATAGCCTGAGCCGTAATCGTCCAAAGAAAAGGCACTTCCGTATGTAATGAGCTCATTCATGGCTCTTTCCATTAACCTTCTTGAATTAACCGCCGCAGTTTCGGTGATTTCAAAATTAATCTTGTGAGGAGGTATCTGATACTCTCCCATAATGTTTTTAAGAGTCCTTGCAATGTCATCCTGCATGCACTGAACAACGGAAAGGTTAACTTCAACGTAGTCTATGCCGTATTCTTCGATATGGTTTCTCTGGATAAACTCGCAGACCTTTCTAAACATCACTTCACCGAGCTTTAAAATCATGCCGTTCTTTTCGGAAAAACCGATAAAGTCACCGGGCAAAATAATATTTCCGTTCTCATCTCTGATTCTTGCCAAAGCTTCGATTGCAGAAAAACGACCTTCCGCAATATTATAAATCGGCTGATAGAAAACTTCCACAGAATCATTGTGAAAAGCCCATTCAAGGGCATGCTGCATTTCAAGGTTCTTTTGACGTGCCTTAAGCTCATCTTCGTTTACGCAAAGCACATCTCCGGGTGAAAGCTTTTTACTTTCCTGAGCAAAGAAATGAATAACCTCTTCAAGCTCGTCAACATCCTTAAAAGAAAGAATGCTCTCTGCATAGGATAAGTACACGGGAATCTCAATTGATGCGCCCCCTACGGTCCAGGGAAGCTCAAAACGCTTAATAATCTGCTCTAAGGCCTTTTCTGTTTCACTGGGATTATCTATTGATATACAAAACAAATTATCTTCGATTCTAAAAAGTGTGGAATTTGGAATTCCGTCCGCAAATTCCGATATTGCACAAATTATGTTCTCAACCGCATGGCTTCCGAAAATTTCGTTAACCATGTTTATGTCTCCGATGGCAAAAGAAACCACTGCTTTATCCTCGTGTTTCTTTATGTTTTCGCTCATTATCATCCTGAAACCTTTTCGGTTAAAGACGTTGGTGGCAAAGTCGATGTGATATTCGGGGTTTTCAAGCTTACAATACATGTACATGCAGGCTAAGCACATAGCATAACCTACCAAAAGTATCTGGTTGTTTAAAAACTGAATTGTTGCAACAACGGTCCAAGAAACCATCCAGAAATAGATGGCAAATCTTCTTTTAATGTTGATTCGCTCTCTTAAAATAAGCACCATGATAAAGGTGGCGGCAATATAGAGAGCACAGAAAAGGTAAGTGAAATATACGGGAATTCCGTAAGTATAAAGTTCATTTTCTCCAAGGTGAATCTTAACAGGGAAAATGCATAAGATGATGCCTTCTATCACTAAGGGAACGATTGTGATATCCACCCAGAACTTTTTAAAGACATGGCGAATCTCCGCAACGGCAAAACGTGCGGAAAGAAATGCCACTGCAACTATCGAGCAAAGATATACCTTACAAACAATAAAGCATGCGGTATCACCGATGTAGCCTCTGTAGTTTATGGCAAAGACGGATGATATATCAAAAATGACGCACATTATTACGCCTATCAGCAGTTTGGTAAAAGCTTTTTCCGCCGCAAAATTAAGGCGTTTTTGGCTTAGCGTCATTGCAAGCACAACAAGTGCCATTATTAATCCCGCAAACTGAAATTGAATATTCCAGACCATTATTCCCTCCAAATACACACGTTATTATTGATTATACCATAAAGATGCTCACAAAGCGAGTAATCACGGCCCTATTCCTCTTATAAGCCCTCATTACTCCAAAACCACTGCCTGTGAATAAAACTGCTTATATCTTTTTATAAAAGTTTCCATGTCGTACTCTTTTATTCCTACCATGGGGTCTGACACAATAACGGTTTCTTTGTCCGTATCATATCCTATAAGCACCATGCAATGCATGTTTGCTTTCCATATGATGTATTCGCCGTTAACAATCCATTCCGTGGTGTATCCCGGGTCTAGATTCATGTTGGATGTGGCCCACACAATAACGGGCTTACCTTCCTTTACCTTTTTAAGCATGTCTGAAAAGGCGCTTCCCGTGTAGTTAAAGGCTCTTAAATCGCTTCCCATTGTTTTAAAGTAAGCATTTGCCGCCAAAACTATAGCCTGAGCGTAGCAACCGTATGCATCCTTTTCTTTTGGGTCTCCCACAAATTCTTCGTAAAAGTTTGCCTCCCCTACAGGTGCCTTTGGAAGAAACCTGTCGGATAAAACTTCTTTTGTAACATCAAAACCTAAGTAATTAAGCACTGTTGCCAAAGAAGTAATCTCGCAACCGTTCGGAAGGCTTGGGTACTGGCTTATATATGATACGTCCAAAACCACCCTTTCCTTTTCTAAGGTAATTTCTTCCGTAAGCTCCATATCCTCTCTGAAGCGTTTAAAGTTTTTTCCATCCGCATAAAATAAAGTTCCGTCTTCGCTTACAAGCTGATAACAGCAATCGTTTGATATTCCTATCCTTAAAAATGCCTCCCAAAGCATTGCCTTTCTAACAGGCCCTCCTTCAAAGGAAGGATCTTCGTAAAGCCCTGCTTCGTTTGCTGCATAGACAAATTCCTTTGTGCGCCTAAATTCACTCTTACCTATCTTTGTGGGCACATCCATGCCGTTTGGAAGATTTAATTCAAAGGGCGAAGGATAAGAGTTTTCAACGATAAAATCTTCTTTGTGCAAAGGCTCTTCAAGGATGATTTCTTCTGCCTCTTGTACGTTTTCTACCGACTGAGCTTCTTCCTCTTCCTTAAGTTTTTCAAGCCTTTCCTGCTCCTTCTTTAATCTTCTTTCTTCGATTTTTATTTCAATTTTGGATTTTAAAGATTTATAGACATCCTCAGTAAAAGCCCCAAGTTTCTCTGCGCATTCTCTTACAATACTTGCAGCTGTGGGCCCTTCGGATTCAGATTTTTTGCCATTAAAACCGGAATATACAATTATTAAAAGAATAAGCACCGATACGGAAAATATCAGTAGCTTTGCTTTCCCATGCTTTTCCATATATCCCCAACTTTTATTACACTTATATTTATTAAAAGTATATCACGAAAAGAAAACATAATAAATCCGGGGAGATAATCTCCCCGGGATTTTATTCTTCAACACCCTTCATGGTTCTTTTCTTTTCAAACATCTTTTCTTCCGCTTCTTTAAAGACCAAATCAAAGTCATGATGCTTGTTTGGATCGTAGGCTACAGCCGCTATAGCTGCTGAGATTCTCTCCCAAGGCTCTAATCTGTCGTCAAAGAACGCATCCTGCATTTCATCAATTAAGGTATCCGCAAGCACATCATAGTTGTGAAAATCCTGACCCTTTAAAACAATGGCAAATTCACCGCCTATGATTCTAAATACAGGTGAATGCTCAAAGGTTACGCATATTAAGCGACACAAATCTTTAATGGCTATATCACCTTTGTCTTTACCGTATTTTTCATTTATTGTATCAAGGAAATTTAAGTCACAAAGCGCAAGGCCCACCTGAGTGTCCCCGTCTTTGATGCTTTCTTCTATCCTTTTGATTTCTTCGGCAAAGCCCATCTTGTTTCTTATGCCCGTAAGTTCATCTCTTATGTTTACGGCTCCTGCTTCATTTTGGTTTCCTTCACCTTCCTGTTTCTTTATGCATCCTGTAAAGAAGCATATAAAACATACGCTTAGGGCAATTGTTGCAATAATTTGAATAATGGTGTACTTAGCTATAAGGCTTCCTAATTCCTGTAACGATTCCTGTCCTAAAAAATGGAAAATCAGTACAGATGCTAAGCATAGGATAAGTGCAAACACTAAGCTTACGCTTATAAAGGTTTTGGTTAAAGGGGTTCTACGTTTTTTCATACGTACGGCCTCCGATTTAAATAATAAACACTAGGTTACTTATACAATCGATATTAGCATACGGGAAATTACATAGAATTAACTGAAAAAAGAGAAAAAGAAAGAGGGTCTTAATTAAGACCCTCTTAAATGCATATTATCTACGTGCCATTGCTTCTTCGAAGTCTTTTGTTCCTACAAAGATTTCATTCTTATAAGGATTTTTGTGAAGAGCTTTTGCACGCTTAAAGATTACGCCAAGACAGATAACGTTAACTGCCACTGCAAGTATTGCAACGACCCCCTGAGCTGTGGGATCAGCTGTTATTCCCCTAGAAGCAAGCTCTGAAGCTGAAGTAATCTTTGTCATATCTAAAGCTGTAATTCCATTTTCCACTGCTCCTTTGTAAAGTGAAGGGAGTGTTGAAAAAGGTGTTGTAATCTGGAAAAGCGGGAAAACCTGGGCAAACATACACCAGATTGCAAGTGTATTTGCACGGTTTTGAATCCAACCGCCCTTGTTCCAGAAAGCATTTGCAAATGTGGGAGCCAAAAGCAAAGCCACGCCGCAATACCATGTATGAGTGGGAAGGTTACAATATGTGTATTCAAAGTTCCATACATCGTAAGCGATGATAAACCAGAATGTCATATCGGGCCAAAGCATGTCGTCTTTCTTCTTTGAAGAATAGATTCCCCACCAGCCTGTCATACAAAGGATGTTTAATACACCGGCCAAAGCGTTTAAGATGTTCCACCATCCGCCGTAAAGCCATACGTTTTCTGATGAGAACCACCAGCCGCCTGCCATACCGCCTGCATTAAAGCCGTTAATGGCAGATTCGATATCTGAACCTACCGCAATTAAAATGTTGATGGCTACAATAACGAAAGGCCAGGGTTTAAACCATTCTTTCTTACCGATTCCCCATCCGTACTTAATCATCATGAAACCTACGCATCCTATGTCTGCTGCATAAAGCTTTGCGTAATGGAACCATCCGTTCATGTAAAGAACCGTCTGGTTGTTAACTGCCCATGCGGCACCGCTTTTTGCGCCAAGGGTTGCAGCGATAAAATAAACTGTAAGAATGAGCGGAACTACGATAAATACGCATACACCGCCGACTTTGGTCCTACGGCCGATTTCGTTCATAACGATTAATCCCGCAAAAACCAAAAACCATCCAAGGATCTGCATCATTGCCTGATCCCCGTAAAGTTGGAATAACATATTTTTTCCTCCTCTTTTCCCCTAAGGGATAAATAAAATTTTTAAAGCCTTACGGCTTTTAATCTAACTTCCCGCAATTTCTTTAATCACGAATTCATTGCCCTGAAGTAAATAGGTTTTCTCACTTCCGCAATTAGGGCATGTCTTACCGTTTTTTATGGTGTCAAAATCCGTCAAGCAGTCTTCACAATGAGAAATTGCTTCAATAGGCTCAATGATGAGCTTTGCCTCTTTTAAAAGTTCAGTTCGCTTTACGGCCCACTTCCAGCAATCCGTAAGGTATTCGGGGATTACGGTCGAGACCGTGCCAAGTTGAAGCGTCACTGACTCAATATTTGAAAGGTTGTTTTCTTTTCCCACATCGGTTACATCATCGATTATGTGGAAAACTACGCCAAGTTCATGCATCGATTATTCCCAATCCTCTTCCTTTTTAGGATTAATGCGCACTTTG
>JAILCK010000334.1 GCA_024680435.1 Lachnospiraceae bacterium | reverse complement strand
AGCATCAGAATGCACAGCGTTATAAAGAAAGAAAACGAAACCGCAAGAATGGTTGAAAAACTTGCGGTTATGCAAAGACAAAACGTTGAATGGGGCAACGATTACGTCACCATAAGTGATGAAGTAAAATTTGTGGAAGCTTATTTGGAACTTCAAAAGTATCGCTTCGGAAACAAGCTTATGTATGAAATTAACGTAAACGACGACTGCGAAAACTTTTTGATTCCAAAGATTACGCTGGTTACCTTTGTTGAAAATGCCTGCATTCACGGAATGGAGAAAAAGACTTCTTCTTGCTGGATATTTGTACGTATATATAAAGACGACAAGTATCTTGTTATGGAAATAGAAGATACGGGAAACGGTCTTCCCGACGAAGTAATCTTAGAAATGCTTGATAATATCAATAATGTAAATCTTGATATGCTAAAAGGGCATAAAGGAATCGGAATACTTAATGCGGCCTTGAGACTTAAAATGTATTCCGATAACAAGGTGGAATTTGAGATTGAGAGCGAACCCGGTGCAGGTACGCTTGTTACAATCAAACTTCCCGTAAGGACAGGGGTATAGCTATGTTTAAGGTATTGTTGGTTGATGATGAGCCTTTTATTATTCAGGGACTTTCAATGCTCATCGATTGGAAAAAAGAAGGATTTGAAATTGTGGCTACGGCATCAAACGGAGAAGAAGCCCTTGATTATATTAAGAGCGAGACTCCCGATATTGTGTTTGCGGATATTAAGATGCCAAACATGACGGGTATAGACCTTCTTAAAAAAGTATATGAGGATAAAATAAGCAATGCGAAGTTTGTTATTTTAACAGGCTTTGATGACTTTGACTATGCAAGAAGTGCCCTTAAATACAAAGCTTTGGATTATCTTTTAAAGCCAATCGGAAAAGAAGAATTATTAAATGTTCTTCAAAAAGCCAGAAATGAGTTAAACGTTGGTATGAAGGCCAAAGAAAACGAAGTGGTTAGGCAAAGAGAAGAGTATTCTCGAAGAATCATTTCCGTATTAAGAGGTAAGGCAGACTCTGAAACCGTAGCTTTTGTAAAAAAATATCTTGGGGATATTAAGGGCGTAAGATACATTTCTTTTGAACTTGATGAAACAAGCGAAAAGAATGCAACCTTATCAGATGAAGAAAAAAGGCTTTCCTTAAAGGCTTTGTACACTCGCCTTGTTTCTTTGGTGGGTGCTGATTTCAGAGTTATCTATGATGTTTCTTTAAGAGGCAAAAACTACGATGTGGGCGTAATCTTTAGCGAAGACCTTTTAAAGGACAAAGAAACCGAAAATGAATATATCGAAAGCATAAAGGATAAGCTTACGGACAGTTTTGATTTTGATATAAACGTAATTGTGGGAAGCAAGGTTTCTTCTATCGAAAAGCTTTCCGATTCCTGCATGGGCGTTTTGGTGGCGAACTTTGTAACCGGATTTCAAAATAATAAAGGTAACGGAAAGTGGGAAGTTAAAGAAAAGGGCGTTGATAAAGCCTTTATTGATGAACTTTTACACTTTGTATATACCAATGACTCAGAAGCCATTAAAGAAAACACAAAGAAACTGGTTTCTTTGTTTAAAGCATCCGATTCAAGGCTTGTGGGGATGGTTATAAATTATATGATGTTTGAGCTATCCCATATGGTTGTAAAAACCGATGAAAGTATAGACCAAAGTGAAACTTTGGAATACTTAAGCAAGAATGCTTTTGAAGGCGTTGAAATGGGAAGTAAAGATGAAAATCTTTCCCTTCTTTTACTAGACTTTGCAGATTACATTTACCAGCTTCGCACCAATCAATCGGGAGGCGTGATAAAGCAGGTGGAAGAGGATATAAGGGTCAATTATAAAGACAACATTACCCTTAAGGAACTTGGTAAAAAGTACTTTATAAACTCTGCCTACTTAGGACAGCTATTTAAAAATAAATACGGCATTTCCTTTAAAGATTATCTTCATAAGATAAGAATCGAAAAAGCGGAGGAACTCTTAATCAACACGGATCTTAAGACTTATGAAGTGGCGGAGGCTGTAGGGTATAAGGATGTGGACTATTTTATAAACAGGTTCATCGAGGATAAGGGCTGCACCCCTACAAAATTCAGGAAACAGATTAAAGGTTAAAATCTCCCCGGCAAATTCTATATTTTGTCGGGGTTTCTTTTAAAGTTTCTCGGTTGTACACAATTTGTTCACATTTTAGAATAATTGTGTAAGAGGAACTTACGCAAAAAAAATAGAGGAGGATTTTTATGAAGAAAAAGTTAGTTGCATTGAGCTTAGCTTCAATCATGCTTGTTGCTTCACTTGCAGGATGCGGAAATAAGACCGCTGACACACCTGCTCCCGCAAGCAAGACTGAATCTACCGAAAGCTCAAAGACCGAAGTTGCTCAGACAGAGACAACTCCCGGTGAGGTTACAGATTTTACTTTCTTTATCACTATGCCCGGTTCTGAAATCAATTCTGACAACGAAATTGCTCAGATTATTGCAGACAAGTACGGCGTAAGAATTAAGGAAACCTGGCTTACAGGACAGACAGCTTCCGAAGCTACAGGTACACTTATCGCAGGCGGCGAATATCCCGACTTCATCGATTCAGATGAAATGCAGATGCTCGTTGACGCTGATGCACTCCTTCCTTTGGATGACTACATTGATGCTTATCCCGAATTCAAAAAGCTCTGGTTTACAGACGAAGAATGGGAAAAGTTCCGTCAGCCCGATGGACACATTTACTGGATCAATCCTTTCGGAAACACTCTTGGACAATCTAAGGCTACAACACACAACGATGAAGCTTTCTGGATTCAGGTAAGAGTTCTTGAATGGGCAGGATATCCCGAAATCAAGACAATGGATCAGTACTTTGATGTAATCGAAAGATACATCGCAGCTAATCCTACAATGGATGACGGTACAGCAAACATTGCTTATACAATCCTCTGCGAAGACTGGAGATATTTCTGTCTTGAAAACGCAGGACAGTTCCTTGCAGGATATCCCAACGATGGTTCTGTAATCGTTAACAAGTCAACCATGACGATTGAAGATTACAACACATCAGAAGATACAAAGAAATACTTAAAGAAACTTAACGAAGAATATCAGAAGGGATTTGTTGATCCCGAATCCTTCACTCAGAACTATGATGAATACATCTCCAAGCTCTCAACAGGTAGAGTACTTGGTATGGTAGACCAGTGGTGGGATTTCGCTTACACAGTAAACGATGTATTTAAGACACAGGGTCTCGATGAAAAGGGATGTAACTATGTATGCTTAGGTCTTACCACAGAAGAAGGTATGGACAACAGATGGCACACATACGACGATACAGTTAACCAGGCATCAGGTGTTGCAATCTCTGTAGATTGTAAGGATCCCGATAAGGCATTTAAGTTCCTTGTTGACTGTGCTATGGATCAGGAATTACACGATTTAAGATTCTGGGGTGTTAAGGGTGTTGACTATGATGTTGACGACCAGGGACTTTACTATCGTACAGACGAACAGAGAGTTAACTGGGCAGATACTTCTTATCAGGCAGCTCACCGTTGCCAGTACAGCTACATGCCTCAGTGGTCAGGCACAAGCCGTGACGGTAAGAACGCTAACAAGCCTGAAGAACAGCCTTCAGAATTCATGAACAACATGGCTAAGCCTTTGGTTGATTGCTTCAACGCATACGGCGTAACCACATACCCTGAAATGATCGGTTCAGTAGTTGAGACAAACGGACCTTGGTTCCCTATGTACTCATATTCAAACAACTTCACAAAGGATACACCCGGTGGACTTGCTTGGACATTGATGGGCGAATGTAAGCATGAATGGTTGCCTAAGGTTGTTATGGCACCTGATTTCGAAAAGGGATGGAGCGATTATATGGCAGCATACAACGCTTGCAAACCTGAAGATTTCTTAAAAGAAATGCAGGATATTCTTGATACATTCAAATAAATAAAATTATTAAGCGGCAATGGTGGATATCATGAAGCTGTTGCCGCTTATATTTATTTTATGGGAGTCAGTATGGCTATAGAAAAGAAAAACAAAAATGTTGATGAAATAAAAGACAGAAAAATTACATGGAAAGAAATCAAGCGTCAGAAGGCTCTTTTGATAATTAGTTTCTTTATGCTTGTTTACGGAATCGTGTTTTATTACCTTCCGCTTGCAGGCTGGCTTATGGCATTTCAAAAGTATAAGCCAAAGCTTGGTATTTTCGGTTCAAAATTCGTTGGGCTTGAAAACTTCAAGTTTCTTTTTATGAATAAAAGCGTCGCATTTTGGCCGGTGGTCAGAAATACGTTCTTTATGGGTCTTTTAAACCTTGTTACCCAAACAGTTATGGCAGTTTTATTCGCCATTTTGTTAAACGAAATCAAGGCTAACGTTATAAAGAAGCCCATTCAGACAATTTCTTATTTGCCGCACTTCCTTTCATGGATCATTGTAACCGGTATTTTGCATGATGCATTATCAAACTCCGGTATCGTTAACGAATTGCTTCTTAAATTTGGTTTAACGGACAGAGTAATTGATTTCTTTGCGCATCCTGAGTACTTCTGGGGAATCGTTGCTTTCGCACATTGCTGGAAAGAAACCGGATGGAACGCCATTATATATCTTGCGGCTATTACAGCCATCGACCCGTGCCTATATGAGGCAGCGTCAATCGATGGTGCGGGAAGATTGCAAAAGATTAAATACATCACTCTTCCCGGAATCAAACCTACATTTATGATTCTACTTCTTATTAACATAGGTAACCTTTTGAATGCAGGTTTTGAAGTTCAGTACCTTTTAGGTAACGGACTTGTAAAGAAAGTATCCGATACAATCGATATTTTCGTGCTTAAGTGGGGTATTTCCCAAAACGACTTTTCTCTTGGTACTGCCGCAGGTATCTTTAAGAGCGTTATCAGTATTACATTGATTTTGATATTTAATAACATCGCTAAACGTAACGGCGATGAAAGACTATTCTAAGGGGGTGGAGTAAATGAGAAAACATAAACATTACACCGCCGAAAGTATTATTTTTGACATTTTCATTGCAATCTTTATGCTTGCATTCATTATTATCACAGTGTATCCCGTCATTAACACCATTGCCATTTCTTTTAATGACGGTACGGATGCCGTAAGGGGCGGTATCCATTTGTGGCCAAGAAAGTTTTCAATGAGAAACTTTAAAACCGTACTTAAAATGGAAGACCTTTTGGTGGGTGCAAAGAACTCTGTTTTAAGAACCGTTTTGGCAACACTTTCTTCTTTGTTTGCATGTGCTCTTTTGGCATTTGTATTAAGCAGAAAGAGATTCTTGTTTAAAAGGGGATTTTCACTTTTTTGGGTTATCACAATGTATGTTAACGGCGGTATGATTCCTACCTTTGTCCTTTACAAAAGTTTGGGACTTACAAATTCCTTCTGGGTATACGTTGTGCCCGGTATGGTCAGCGCCTGGAACATGCTTGTTTTAAGAACCTACATGCACGGGCTTCCGGATTCTTTGGAAGAATCGGCACAGCTTGACGGAGCGGGGTATTGGACCGTATTTACAAAGATTATTTCACCTCTATGTAAGCCGGTTTATGCCACCATAGCTTTGTTTGTGGCGGTATATCAGTGGAACAGCTGGTTTGATTCAATGCTTTATAACAGACTGGCTGATGAACACACCACACTACAATACGAACTAATGAAATTATTATCATCGGTTATGCAGCAAAGCACATCGGCCGAAGCGGCAAAGAACAGCGCGGCTACTGTAACCCCCGTAACCATTAGAGCGGCAGCAACGGTAGTAACAATGCTTCCCATCATTTGTTTGTATCCTTTCTTACAAAGATATTTCGTTACCGGTCTCACCATCGGTGGCGTTAAAGAGTAACATAAAACAGTCCTTTCGTCTATCGGAAGGACTGTTTTTCTTTATTTTAAAGGAAAGATAGATTAAAAATGGTTACCATAACTTATTGACATAAGTTTATAAACAAGATATAATCAAAAATGTAGTCAATAAACCTATATATTGTATTTGTTCCAATAAAGGAGTAGCGAATATGAAATGCCCTTTTTGCGGTCACCCCGACACCAGTGTTATTGATTCAAGACCTGCAGACGATAACAGTTCAATCAGAAGAAGACGTGTTTGCTCTGCATGTGATAAGAGATTTACCACATATGAGAAGGTTGAAACTATTCCTTTGATTGTAATTAAGAAAGATAAAAACAGAGAGACTTATAACCGCCAGAAGCTTGAAAGCGGAGTGCTGAGAGCCTGTCATAAGCGTCCGGTATCCGCAGCGCAGATAAGCCGTATAGTTGACGATGTTGAAACCGAAATCTTCGGAATGGAAGAAAAGGAGATAGACAGCCACGTTATCGGTGAGCTTGTCATGAATAAATTAAAGGATGTTGATGCGGTTGCATACGTAAGATTTGCTTCCGTTTACAGAGAGTTTAAAGACGTTAACACCTTTATGGATGAGTTAAAGAGAATGCTTAAATAATAGTGCATATAATTTAGAGCGCAAAAGAAAAACTTTTGTGCTCTTTTTTGTTGACTGATGTTAATTATTAGTATATAAGTATATTGTTAAATAAATATCGAAGATAGGAGATAAAAGAATGAAAGCTTTTAAGAACATGTGGAGGCTGATACTTTTATCTGCCACACTTACTATTGCACTGTGCGGATGCGCAGGCGATAAGGCGGGTGAATCTTCATCACACATTACCATTGGTATTCCTCAGGATTTATCTGACAGTCTTGACCCAAGCGAAGCGCTTGCGGCAGGAACAAGAGAAATACTTTTTAACATCTTTGAAGGTTTGGTAAAGCCTGATAAGAATGGTGATTTATACCCCGCCGTGGCAGACAGCTACACAATTTCAGAAGATGGACTTACTTATACATTCCATGTAAATAAGGATTGTAAGTTCCATAACGGCAACAATGTGACGGTGGAGGATGTTTTATACAGTGTAGAAAAGCACGCCGATCCGTCAAGCAACTCAGCTTACGTATCGGCGTTTTCTGATGTTAAATATTATGCGGACGGTGAAAATGTAGTATTTGAGTTGCCTGAGAAAAACGCAGATTTTCTTCAGTACATGACAATGGCAATTATCCCTAAGGATAATCCCAATCCCGCCACCAACCCCATTGGTACGGGCCCTTACAAGTTTGTATCAAGATCACCTCAGGAAAACATTATTTTAAAGAGATTTGATGATTATTGGGGCGAGAAAGCATACATCGAAGACGTAACACTTAAGATTTGTGCAAATGCAGATTCAATCGTTATGGATTTAAAGGGCGGTTCTGTAGACCTTTTTGCACGTATCACAGCAGCTCAGGCAAAGCAGCTTGAAGGTTCCGATTTTGAAATTTTAGAGGGAACCATGAACCTTGCGCAGGCTCTTTACTTAAATAATGCGGTAGAGCCTTTTAACAACGAAAACGTAAGAAAAGCATTATGCTATGCGGTTGATCCCAAAGAAATAATCGATATGGCATTTGATTCAAAGGGAACACCCATCGGTTCTTCAATGTTCCCTGCATTCGGTAAGTATTACGTAGATGAAATCAACGATGTATATGAACCCGATTTAGAAAAGGCAAAAGAGCTTTTAAAAGAAGCAGGATATCCCGACGGTTTTTCTTTTGAAATCGCAGTTCCTTCAAACTATCAGCCTCATATCGACACAGCTCAGGTTATAGTGGAACAGCTTAAGAAAATCGGTGTTAACGCTGAAATTAAGCTTGTTGAATGGGATTCATGGCTTAATGATGTTTATATCGGAAGACAGTTTGAAGCTACAGTTATCGGTGTTGATGCTTCACAGATGACAGCAAGCTCAATGCTTGAAAGATTTGTATCTGATTCCGGCAAGAACTTTATAAACTTCAAAAGCGATAAGTATGACGAAACATACAAAAAGGCTATTGAAACCACAAACGATGAAGAAGCTACAGAGTATTATAAGGAATGTGAATGGATTTTGGCCAATGAAGCCGCTAACGTTTACATTCAGGACTTAGCTCAGCTTGTAGCTGTAAACAAAAAGTATACAGGATATGAATTTTATCCCATCTATGTATGTGATATTGCAAAGATTAAGCCTGTAGAATAATAAATGAAAGAAGGTGAGAGCATGAAATATATCTTAAAGAAGATAAGTACCCTTATTGTAACTTTATTGATTGTTTCTGCTCTCGTTTTCTTTGCTTTTTCTTTTATACCCGGTAATCCCGCCATCACAAAGCTTGGCACCCAGGCGACACCCGAAGCCATTGAAAACCTTATGCATGAAATGGGCTTGGACAGGCCCGTAGTCACAAGATACTTTGAATGGATTGGCGGAATACTTCACGGAGATTTCGGAACTTCTTACAGTTACAATCAGTCTGTAACATCTTTATTAAAAGAAAAAATTGTGATAACCATGCTTTTATCCGTAATGGCTATCATTCTTACCGTGCTTATTTCTTTCCCTTTGGGAATCTATGCCGCAAGGAAATCCGATTCAAAACTTGATGTTATTATTACATCCGTAAATCAATTCATAATGAGTGTACCCTCTTTCTTTTCGGGTATAATAATAACCTTGATTTTTGGCGTGGCTTTAAAGGTATTCTCGCCGGGAGGCTTTGTCTCTTACAAGCAAAGCTTTATAAGGTGTATAGGCTACTTATTCTTCCCAAGTATTTCCATTGCCCTTCCTAAAATCGCTATGGTAGTAAAACTTCTTAGAGACACTGCGTTAAAAGAAGCCGATAAAGACTACGTTCGTACCGCTTATTCAAGGGGCAATCGTACGAGAGCGGTATTTTATAAGCATGTATTAAAGAACGCCTGCATTCCCGTAATTACATTTTTGGGAATGGCATTTGCTGACATCATAGCAGGTTCTTTGATAGTAGAGCAGGTATTTTCGGTACCGGGACTTGGACGTATTTTGCTTACATCTATTTCCGGAAGAGATTACCCTGTGGTTGAAGCAATCATTTTGCTTCTTTCAGTATTTGTTGTGGTAAGTAACCTGATAGTAGATTTACTCTACAAAAAATTCGATCCCAGGATTCACGTATAAAATATGAAAGATAAAAACAAACGAGTAAAGTTCATAATCGGCTGTGTGCTTACGGGATTAGTGTTTATTATGATGTTATCAGGCATTTTCTACACGCCCTTTGACCCTATGGAAATGGACCCTTCCACAAAGCTTATGGGGCCTACTTTATCCCATATTTTCGGATGCGATAACTTTGGAAGAGACATCTTTTCAAGAGTTATGGTGGGTGTTAGAGAGACTATGCTTGTGGCAGGTTCTGTTGTTATTATAGGAACGCTTGTAGGCACAATTGTAGGCACCATAACAGGCTACTACGGAGGATGGCTTGATGAAATCATTATGCGTTTAAATGACGCGGTTTTGGCCTTTCCTTCTGTTTTGCTTGCTCTTTTAATAATAGGTTTGTTAGGTGGCGGAAGAAACCCTCTTATTCTTGCTTTGGGAATAGCCTTTGTGCCAAGTTTTGCCCGTATTGTAAGAGGTGAAGTGTTAAGAATAAGAAACCTTGACTTCATCCAATGTGTAAAGCTCTACGGAGCATCTGATTTGCGTATTATCTTCGTGCACATATTGCCAAACCTTAAAACGGTATTATTATCAAGTGTTCTCATAGGATTTAATAATGCCGTTTTGGCAGAGGCAGGCATGAGTTATTTGGGAATGGGAGTTCAGCCTCCAAATCCCAGTCTTGGCCGTATGCTTTCCGAAGCCCAGGCTTATATTTTTTCAAATCCCTTAAACGCTATTTTCCCGGGAATTGTCATAGTAATGATGATCCTTGGTTTTTCGCTTATGGCGGGAGGTCTTGAAAAGTAATTATGAGTATGCTTACAGTTAAAGATCTTTGTATAAAAGTTCATGACAGAAAAACCACGGATACATTGGTTTATGATGTGGACCTTTCAATGGATAAGGGCGATATCTTAGGTATTGTGGGAGAATCAGGCTCCGGCAAAACCATGACGGCTCTTGCAATTGCAGGGCTTTTAAGCCGCCATGACATGGAAAAGAGCGGACAGATTATTTTTGAAGGAATAAACCTTTTGGAAGTTGAAAGAAAGGTTTTAAGAAAGATTCAGGGTAATGAAATCACCATGGTGTTTCAGGAGCCCTTAAATTCATTCAATCCTTTAAAGAAGGTTGGATGGCAGGTAGAAGAAGGCTTAAGAGTTCATACTGTAATGGATAAGTATGAAATGAAAGAACGTGCCATAGAAGCATTAAGAGACGTTGAGCTTTCTAATCCCGAAGCTGTATATAACAGTTACCCCCACGAGTTATCCGGAGGTATGAGACAAAGAGCTATGATTGCGGCTGCAATGATTATACAGCCAAAGCTCATTATTGCAGATGAACCAACCACTGCCTTGGATGTCACGATTCAGGCCGAAATTGTGGAACTTTTAAAGAGAATAAACAAAGAAAGAGGCACTGCCATTTTGTTTATTTCTCACGATTTAAGCTTGGTAAATACGCTTTGTGAAAATGTATTGGTGATGCAAAACGGTTTGGTGGTTGAAAGCGGAAGATGTGAAACTATCTTTAATAATCCAAAAGAAGATTACACAAAGAAACTTATAAGTGCGATACCAAAGAATCCGTTTTATAAAGGGTGATTAAATGGCAGACATTTTGGAAGTAAAAAACCTAAGTGTAAAATTTAAGAAAGATAAAAAAGATTTCTATGCCGTAAAGGACGTTTCTTTCACCGTTAAAGAGGGTGAAATTTTAGGCCTTGCGGGAGAGTCGGGATGCGGAAAAAGCACTCTTTCAAGAGCAATTTTGGGCATTCAAAAAAAGGGCGTAGAAGGATATGTAAAGCATTATGCAAAGCGCCCTCAAATGGTGTTTCAAGACCCTGCCGGAAGTTTAAATCCCGCCAAAAAAATCAGCTTTATTTTAGAAGAGCCCATTAAAGTCAAAGGAAACTTTGATAAAGAAGAAAGAAAAAAACGGGTTCTTGACATGCTTAAAAAAGTTGAGCTTAGCGAAGAGATTCTTGACAGATACCCTCATGAATTATCGGGAGGACAGCGCCAAAGAATCTGTATAGCGGCCGCTTTAATGCAAGAGCCAAGATTTCTTATTGCGGATGAACCGGTTTCTGCGCTTGACGTAACGGTTCAAAGCCAGATACTTAAGCTTTTAAAAAAGCTTCACGCAGAGCTTGGCATTGCCATTTTGTTTATTTCTCATGACTTACGTGTAATTTACGATTTGTGCGAGAGAGTGATGGTAATGAAAGATGGTAAGATTGTCGAAATGGGTGATAAGGAGGATGTATACTTTAACCCGAAAGACGATTATACAAAATCATTAATGAATGCGGCAAAAACAAAATACGTAAAATAGGTTAAGTTTTGTAAAATCCTTCCGATATATATATTACCTGGAGGAAAGAAAAATGGCTATCAATCTTTATTCTGATTACGGCGGATTCTACAATAATTATAAAGTGGTTGACATTCCCAAAGTTGACTTAGAAGCTGTAAGTAAGCAGGAGGAAGTCAAAAAAATAGAGAATAGTGCTTCTATGGCTGTTGAAGTACCTGTAATTAACAAGCCCGAAGTGCCCGATAATCGTTCCAAGATGGCAGATCTTGACAACATCTCTTTGAATTTTAATGCAGGGGATGATTACTCATACATCGGTTCTGATTTTGAAATCGAAAAGCTTGATATTCAGAAAGCTATTTCCGATATGAAGAAAGATAAGATTTTGGAAGATTACCAGTTCTTTGTAGGAGACAATGAAGGTATGACAAATACCTTTAAAGACGAAGACGGATCTGTATTTCTTAAGTTCTAGAAATGTTTAATCGGCGCCTTTTTCAAGGCGCCTTTTTTGTTGCAATTTTTTTGCTGAAAACAGTTGAAAAGTGGCTTAGATTAGTATAAAATAACTAGGAATTATTTGTGTTGTATATTTTAGGAGGAAATAAAATGATTTCTGCAGGCGATTTCAGAAATGGTGTAACTATCGATATCGATGGTGCTATTTTTCAGATTATTGAATTTCAGCATGTTAAGCCCGGTAAGGGAGCTGCTTTCGTTCGTACAAAGCTTAAAAACATTATCAACGGCGGTGTAGTTGAACGTACTTTCAGACCTACTGAAAAGTTCCCTCAGGCACGTATAGACAGAGCAGATATGCAGTATCTTTATAACGACGGTGACTTGTACTACTTTATGAACGTTGATAACTATGAGCAGATCGCTCTTAACACCGATACAATCGGCGACGCTTTAAAGTTTGTTAAGGAAAACGAAATGTGTAAGGTATGTTCTCACGCAGGTTCAGTATTCATGGTTGAGCCCCCTCTCTTTGTAGAGCTTGAGATTACCGAAACAGAGCCCGGATTCAAGGGTGATACAGCAACAGGTGCCACAAAGCCCGCTATAGTTGAAACAGGCGCACAGGTTGCAGTTCCGTTGTTCGTTAACCAGGGTGACAAGATTAAGATTGACACTCGTACAGGCGAATACTTATCAAGAGTTTAATCTGTATATCAATTTATTGAATGCCGAGAGACAACAATTACATTTGTTGTCTCTTTCTTTTTGCCTAAATGCAAAAGACGAGACAGTCCGAAGTTATCGGATTTTTATCTTAACCGTTTTATCGGTTAAATCTATTTTGAAAGGAATCCAAAATGAATTTTAAAGAATTTGAATCAAAGACAATTGAATATTTTAAGGAAAAATATGCTGAAAAGTACAATATTACCGTAAGAGATGTGTTAAAAAACAACGGAGAAGTATTAAGAGGGATTACAATGATTAAAGATGACATAAATGCAAGTCCCACCATCTATTTAAACGACATGTACGAGGCGGTTTTGGCAGGAAAAGACTTTAACGCAATTATGGATGAGATTGATTACATTTTAGACAGGTCTTCACTTAAGGAAGCCATAGACATTGACTTTCTTTCAGACTATGGAATTGTAAAGGGTAAGGTACTTCCAAAACTTATAAATAAAGAACTTAACGAAGATTTTTTAAAGGATGTTCCACATTTTGATTATCTTGACCTTGCGGTTTCTTTTTACGTAATAGTAGAGAGTGAAACCTTTGGCACGGGCTCTATTGCAATCAGCAATTCAAACTTTGAGGAGTGGGGCATCACAAAAGAAGAAATGCTTGAAGATTCCTTAAAAAACTATGACAGACTCCTTGGATGCACGGTTGAAAGGATTGAGAGCGTATTGCTTCAAATGTTAAAAGAAAGAGGAATCGGAAGTGAAGAAGACTTTCCGTATTTAAATAAAAAAGACGGCTTGTTTAATGAAATTCCCATGTATGTTGTATCTAATAAAATGAGGACGCTTGGGGCAGCATCATTACTTGATAAAAAGAAATTAAAGATGATAAGTAAAGATTTTTCTTCATCCCTTTATATTTTACCAAGCTCAATTCATGAGTTGATTTTTGTTCCGGCAAGCGTGGTTGATGATTTAGATTACTTAAAGAGCATGGTAAGCGAAGTAAACAAAACAGAAGTATCAAAAAGTGATTTTTTATCAAACAGCGTATACTATTACGATGCCGAAAAATCGGCACTTTCCGTAGCTTGAGAAGCCTCGTTTGATTGACACTTCAATTGCCGTTATGATATTATAAGTAAGTTGAATTTTACGTAAGGTTATGTGTCCATAGCGGCAAGCATCCGTAGTCTAATGGATAGAACGGAGGCCTCCGACGCCTTTGATGCAGGTTCGATTCCTGTCGGATGCATTTATTATTTAAAGAGAAAAGGGATTATGGATAAGAAGAACTTAAAGGATCATATTTCTTTCAAAGAAGTTTTACATAATATAAGCAGTTCTGTTAAAGACAACCTTCTTTACTTTAAAGAATGGATTTCGGATTACGGAAAGATTTTCCTTCCGCTTTCTTTGCTTATACTCGTTTCTGTTACCGTTATTGTTTCTTTAAATGCCAGAGAAAAGGTTGAGCAGGCGGCAAAAGAAGCATTGGAAGTGCTTGAAGAGACAAAGGCTGAGGTTCAGGAAGTTAAAGAAACAGGTTTTGAAGAAGATGCTTATCCCGGAATCAATTCTTTGATGCAGGTTTATTATGAAGCTTTGGAAATGGCCGATATCGATATGCTTAACGATATTCAGAGCGCGGTTTCGGGCACAGAGTCAATTCGTCTTCAAAAGATGAGTGAGTACCTTGACAGATATGAAAACATTCATGTCTACACAAAGCCGGGTCCTTATGCAGACACATACATAGCTTACGTATCAACGGATGTATATTTAAAGGGAAGAACGGAATTTATTCCGGGGCTCCAGGCCTTTTACATCTGTATGGATGAAAACGGAAACTATTATATAAATAACAGTGAACTATCAGAAGAAGAAGCTCTTTACATTAAGAATGTAACAATGCAAAGTGATGTGCTTGACTTAAAGAATTCGGTCAACGTTTCATACAGTAACATTATGGAAGAAAACCTTGCATTGAGCGAATACTGGGCCGACACATCGGTTGAAATCGATTTGGCCGTAGGAGAGCAGCTTGCAAGCGAAGCAAAGCTTTTGGCACAGCTTGATGAAAGCGAGAATAAAGAGGCCGAAGAAGAGACGCCTGCAGAGGAAGAAGCAGAACCTGTTATCAGAAAGGTAAGAACTACAGACAGAGTAAACATTCGTAAGTCTGCAAGCTCAGCAGCCGATAAGATCGGAGCGGCACAGGCAGGAGATACATTCATTCTTCTTGAGACTATGCCAAACGGTTGGACAAAGATAAGCTACGAAGGAGCAGAAGCTTATATAAGCACTCAATATCTTGAAGAGCTTGAAGATATCAGCAACATTGAAAGCAGCGGTACAATTACCGTTAACACAAGTTCTTTGAATGTTCGTTCGGAGCCCGATGCATCCGCAGGTAAGCTCGGCGTTTTGGTTGAAGGCCAGGTAGTTGATTTAATCGAAAGAGCCGATGGATGGTGCAAGATTAAATTTAACGGTCAGATCGGATATGTAAAAGAAGAATACGTTAAGTAATGAATTTAAAATCGGTCGGAAATCCCGGCCGATTTTTATTTTGAATACCTGTATACAAGTATGGTTGTACATTTAGCACAAAAATTAAAACAAAAATTTTACTAATTTAATGTAATAAAGTTATTGTGCATAAAAGCTCATTCGTTCTATAATCATTGCAGAATAAAAACGTGTGGTTTTATCTAGGAGGAAAATTTATGTCGTACGTTGATGATGTCTACAAGTTGGTGGTTGAAAAGAACCCCGCTCAGCCCGAATTCCATCAGGCAGTTAAAGAGGTTTTGGAATCTCTTAGAGTAGTAATTGAAGCTAACGAAGAAAAGTATAAAAAGGATGCGCTTTTGGAGAGACTTATTACTCCCGAAAGACAGATTCTTTTCAGAGTTCCTTGGGTTGATGACAAGGGACAGGTACAGGTTAACAACGGTTTCCGTGTGCAGTTTAACAGCGCTATCGGACCTTACAAGGGTGGTTTAAGACTTCATCCCAGCGTAAACCTTGGCATTATTAAATTCCTTGGTTTTGAACAGATTTTCAAGAACTCACTTACAGGCCTTCCCATCGGTGGCGGTAAGGGTGGTTCGGATTTTGACCCCAAGGGTAAGTCAGACCGCGAAGTTATGGCTTTCTGCCAGAGCTTTATAACAGAGCTTTATAAGTACATCGGAGCTGACACAGACGTTCCTGCCGGTGATATCGGTACAGGCGCTCGTGAAATCGGCTTTATGTATGGACAGTACAAGAGATTAACAGGTCTTTACGAAGGCGTTCTTACAGGTAAGGGATTAAGCTACGGCGGTTCCTTGGCTAGAACAGAAGCTACAGGCTATGGCCTTTTATACATGACTCAGGAAATGTTAAAGTGTAACGGAATTGATATTAAGGGTAAGACATGTGCCGTTTCCGGTTCAGGTAACGTTGCAATCTACGCTATTCAGAAGGCACAGCAGCTTGGTGCAAAGCCTGTTACATGTTCCGACTCAACAGGTTGGATTTATGATCCCGAAGGAATTGATGTAGCTCTTCTTAAGGAAGTTAAGGAAGTTAACAGAGCCCGCTTAACAGAGTATGCTAAGAAGCGTCCTTCAGCTAAGTATCATGACAAGGCTACAGAAAAGAACAATCAGTGGGAAGTTAAGGTTGATATTGCTCTTCCTTGCGCAACCCAGAACGAGCTTAACCTTGATGATGCCAAGAAGCTCGTTGCTAACGGCGTTATCGCTGTCTGCGAAGGTGCAAACATGCCTACCACTTTGGAAGCTACAGAATACTTCCAGGCTAACAAGGTTTACTTTGTACCCGGTAAGGCTGCAAACGCAGGTGGTGTTGCAACATCAGCTCTTGAAATGAGCCAAAACTCAGAACGTCTTTCATGGACATTCGAAGAAGTTGATGCAAAGCTTCACGATATCATGGTTAACATCTTCCACAACCTTGATGATGCTTCAAAGAAGTACGGCCTTGAAGGAAACTATGTTGCAGGTGCAAACATTGCAGGTTTCTTAAAGGTTGCAGATGCTATGACTGCTCAGGG
>JAILCK010000114.1 GCA_024680435.1 Lachnospiraceae bacterium | reverse complement strand
CTACGATTTAACGAGTGCACAAACAAGACTTCAGCTTGAGGATGCCTATAAGGCATTTACGAGGTAGTTAAGAATGGCGGAAAACACCGACGTATTATCAAAGATTAATGAACATT
The DNA here is from genome assembly GCA_024680435.1 of Lachnospiraceae bacterium. Taxonomy (GTDB): domain Bacteria; phylum Bacillota; class Clostridia; order Lachnospirales; family Lachnospiraceae; genus UBA1258. Next base: position 18,966 of record JAILCK010000114.1, on the reverse strand, counting down.
TTTCTGACCTTTCAAAAGGCCAGAGGCTTATTGCTACATTTGTAATCGATAACTATGACCAGGCAGTGTTTATGACGGCTGCTCAGATTGCCGCAGAGGTAGGGGTGAGTGAATCTACGGTTGTTAGATTTGCCGTTTCTGTAGGATATGACGGCTTCCCTGAATTTTCTAAGGCTTTGGAAGTTTGGTATAAGTCTAAGATGAACACAATCTCCATGATGGGAGTTAAGTATGCAAAGCAGTCCCAGTCAGACCTTTTAAACTCTGTTTTAAAAGCTGATATGGAGAAAATGGAAGATACCATTGCAAACTTGGATGTTGAAGCCTTTGAACTTGCCACAAAGATTATTTTAGAATCAAGAAAAGTCTATGTGGTTGGCTTAAGAAGTTGTAAACCCTTGGCTGAATTCTTACATTTCTATCTTGGAATGATAAGAGAAGACGTTATTTTGCTTGGCACCACAAGCGCCAGTGAAATGTTTGAACAAATGATTCATATAAGTGATAAAGATTGTATCATCGGAATAAGTTTTCCGAGATATTCAATGAGAACACTAAAGGCTATGGAGTTTGCTAATGACAGAAATGCTAAGGTAATCACCCTTACAGATTCTGTTCATTCTCCCATGAATCTTTATTCTTCCTGTAATTTGCTTGCAAGAAGCGACATGGTCTCTATAGTTGATTCTTTGGTGGCGCCTTTAAGTGTTATCAATGCACTTGTTGTGGCTCTTTGCTTAAAGCGTCAAAATGAAGTAAGGAAGAATCTTGAAAATTTAGAAGGCGCTTGGAATAATTATCAGGTTTATTTAAACGATGAAATAAATTTCATTAACGATCAGCCAATCCTAAATTATTCTTTAAACAAAAAAGAGGAAGATGATTAAATGAAGGTTATCGTGGTTGGCGGTGGCGCAGCCGGAATGATGGCTGCCATACACGCAGGCGAACTTCAAAATGAAGTAACATTAATAGAAAAAAACGAAAAGCTTGGAAAGAAGATTTATATTACAGGCAAAGGAAGATGCAATGTCACAAATAATGCGGACATCGATGTTGTCTTTAAGAATATAAACAGAAATTCCAAGTTTATGTATTCTGCTTTATATGGATTTGACAATACAGCCGTTTATTCTTTCTTTGAAGAAAACGGATGCCCTCTTAAGGTAGAAAGAGGAGAGAGAGTATTTCCTGTTTCGGACCATGCATCCGATATAATTAAAGCCCTTTCTAAGGCTTTAAAAGAAAGAAACGTTAATGTAATGTTAAATACCTTGGTTTCAGACATTAAGGCTGAAAACGGGGCTGTTAAAGGCGTTATTTTAAAGGATAAAACTTTTCTTCCCGCAGATAAGGTGATTATAGCTACGGGTGGCATGTCTTATCCCACGACAGGCTCTACGGGAGACGGTTACAAATTTGCAAAAGAATTCGGACATTCGATTGAAGATGTTAAGCCATCCCTTGTTCCCTTAATCACAAAAGAATCTTGGGTTACTTCCCTTAAAGGCTTGTCATTAAAGAATGTAGAATGTAAACTTATATCCGACGGAAAGTGTGTTTATAAAGATTTGGGCGAGATGCTTTTTACTCATTTTGGAGTATCCGGCCCTCTTATTTTGTCGGCAAGTTCTTTCTTTGTAAACTACAAAGAAAAGGCTAAAGAGTTAAAGCTTGTGATAGATTTAAAGCCCGGTCTTACGGAAGAGCAGCTTGATAAGCGTATTTTAAAAGATTTTGAGGGCGCAAAAAACAAGCAATTTAAAAACTCTTTGGACGATTTACTTCCTAAAACTTTAATTCCTGTTATAGTCGATCTTTCAAAAATCGATCCCTATAAACAAGTTAATGAAGTTACAAAAGAAGAAAGAAAGAACCTTGTTTTCTTGCTTAAAAATCTTACGATGACTCCTGTAGATACTTCAAGAATCGAAGAAGCCATCATCACAAGAGGCGGTATAAACACTAAGGAAATAAATTCATCCACCATGGAATCAAAACTTGTAAAAAATCTTTATTTTGCAGGTGAGGTAATAGACGTTGATGCCATGACGGGAGGTTTTAATCTGCAGATTGCATGGTCTACAGGTTATTTGGCCGGAGCATGCGAATAAATTTTTAGGAGAGTATATGAGTAATCAAATAGCAATTGACGGACCTGCGGGAGCGGGAAAAAGCACAGTGGCAAAAGGAGTGGCCAATGCCTTAAAATTCGTTTACGTGGATACCGGAGCCATGTACAGAGCAATCGGGTTATCTTGCATAAGAAACGGCATTGATATAAACGACGAAGCAAATGTGGTAAAATGTGCGGAAACTTCCGAGGTTTCAATTACTTACATAAATGATGAACAGGCGGTTATATTAAACGGAGAAAACGTAAACGGATTTATCCGCACCCAGGAAATCGGTAATGCGGCGTCTGTTGTATCTACATACAAAAGAGTTAGGGAAATCCTGGTGGCACTTCAGAAAAACCTTGCAAAGACCGCTGATGTTGTAATGGACGGACGTGACATCGCATCCTGTGTTTTGCCCGATGCCAAGGTAAAAATCTACCTTGATGCAAGTGTTGAAGTAAGAGCCAAAAGAAGATATAAAGACTTCGTTGAAAAGGGAAGAGAAGTTGATTTAAAGACAATTGAAGACGAAGTAAGGGAAAGAGATTACAGAGATATGCACAGAGAAAACTCACCCCTTATAAGGGTTCCCGAAGCTACATATGTTGACACATCAGATATGACTATAGAAGAAGTCATTGATACAATTGTAAAAGAGGCAAAGGAAAAGTTTAATGTCTAAAGAAGTTATTCTTTGCGAACATGCAGGATTTTGCTTTGGCGCCGAAAGAGGATACAAAGCGGTTGAAGAAGCGTTAAAAGAAAACATTCCGCTTTACACTTACGGCCCTATTTTAAACAATAAAAACATAGTTAAAAACTTTGAAGATAAAGGCGTTAAAGTTATTGAAGACGTTAGTGAATTAAAGAATCTTCCAAAGGGTAAGGTTATTATTCGTTCTCACGGTGTTCCCAAAGAGACCTATGAAGCCTTACTTGCAACGGGATTTGACATTCAAGACGCCACATGTCCTTTTGTAAAAAGAATTCACAGAATCGTTGAAAAGGAAAGCTCTGAAGGAAAGACCATTGTTGTCATCGGAAATCCCGAACATCCCGAAGTAAAGGGAATAGTGGGATGGTCTCATTCCGGCGCGTTTGTTGTGGAAACGGGAGAAGATATTGAAAAGTTGACAGCATACAAAGATGCAAAGATATGTATTGTATCTCAAACCACCTTCAATCGCAATAAATTTCAAGAATTGGTTGAAATATTCGAAAAAAACAGTTACAATATCAGTGTTATGAACACGATTTGCGATGCTACGTGCATTCGTCAATCGGAGGCTTCTGAATTATCAAAAAAAGCCGATGTGATGATTGTAATTGGGGATAAAGCTAGTTCAAACAGCAGAAAACTTTTTGAAATCTGCAGTGCAAATTGTGCCAAAACATACTTCATACAGGAACTTAATGATATCATTGGTCGTCTTCCTAAGGTATCGGGTCTTGTAGGTATTGCAGCCGGGGCGTCTACCCCGAAATATATTATTGAGGAGGTTCAAAACTATGTCAGAAATGACGTTTGAACAGATGCTTGACGCATCATTTAAGACAATACATACGGGAGAGGTCGTTGAAGGTACAGTTATCGATGTAAAGCCTAATGAGATGATTCTTAACATCGGATATAAATCCGACGGTATTCTTACCAAAAACGAATATACCAATGATTCTTCCGTAGATTTAACCAAGGTTGTTAAGCTTGGTGACACATTGGAAGTTAAAGTATTAAAAGTTAATGACGGTGACGGACAGGTTCTTTTGACTTACAAGAGACTTGCAGCCGACAAGGGCTCAAAGAAGCTTGAAGAAGCTTTCGAAAGCCAGGAAATCTTAAAGGCTAAGGTTTCACAGGTATTGGACGGCGGTATCTGCGTAGTAATCGATGAAGTCAGAGTATTCATTCCCGCAAGTCTTGTTTCGGATGTATTTGAAAAAGACCTTTCTAAATACGAAGGACAGGAAATTGAATTCGTCATTCGCGAATACAATCCCAAGAAGCGCAGATTCATCGGAGATCGCAAGTCTATCCTTGTTAACCGTAAACAGGTTGCTCAGGAAAAACTTCTTGCAACCATTAAAGAAGGCGATGTGGTTGAAGGCGTTATCAAGAACGTTACAGACTTCGGCGTATTCGTAGATCTCGGCGGTATTGACGGATTACTTCACATCTCAGAAATGAGCTGGGGAAGAGTAGAAAATCCCAAGAAGAACTATAAGGTTGGCGACAAGCTTACTGTTTTACTTAAAGAAATTTCAGACAAGAAGATTGCTTTGTCATTAAAGTTTAATGATACAAATCCTTGGATCGATGCAGAAAAGAAGTACGCAGTCGGAACAGAAGTAACCGGTAAGGTTATGAGAATGGCTGACTTTGGTGCTTTCGTTGAACTCGAGCCCGGAATCGATGCTCTTCTTCATGTTTCTCAGATTTCAAAGGATCATGTTGAAAAGCCTTCAGACGTTTTGAAGGTTGGCGATGAAGTTACAGCAAAGGTTGTAGACTTCAACCTTGAAGATAAGCGTATCAGCATTTCAATCAAGGCATTGCTCGCTCCTGAAGAAGCAGAAGCTAAGGCTGAAGAGGATGGCGATGTTGTAAGCGTTGATATCGATGCTGTCGCAAAGGAAACAGAAGAATAGGTCTTCTTTAATTAATCGTTATAACAAAAGAGATATCATTAATAGGTAGTCATAGTTTGGCTACCTATTATTTTTGAATAATTAACGCAAAAAGAGGGAATTTAGAATGGCATATGATTATGAATACTTAAAAAAAGCAGTATTTGATCTTACCACGATTGATTTAAATGCTTACAAAGAGAAGCAGATGAAACGTCGTATTGATACTTTGATTGATAAAAGAAAAGTACAGGGGTATGAAAACTATGTCGCTCTTTTAAAGAATGACAGGGAAGCTTTTGAAGAATTTGTAAGTTATCTTACAATCAATGTTTCAGAGTTTTACAGAAATCCCGAACAGTGGGAACTTATGGATAAAGAAATCTTTCCGGAACTCATCGCTAAGTTTGGTAAGAACTTAAAAATCTGGAGCGCAGCTTGTTCAACAGGTGATGAACCTTATTCTTTGGTAATGGCATTATCAAAGCATGTTCCCATAAACCAGATTAAGATTTATGCTACCGATATCGATAAGCAGATTCTTGAAAAAGCAAAACAGGGACTTTACTCAGCAAAGAGTATTGAAAATGTGCCTGCAGAGTTTAAAAAGAAATACTTCACAGAAATCGGCGGATCATATAAGATTTCCGATGAGATTAAGTCCAGAGTAGAGTTTAAACAGCATAACTTATTAAAAGATCCTTATCCGACAGATCTTAATATGATTGTTTGCAGAAACGTTTTGATTTACTTTACAGAAGAAGCTAAGGATGAGGTATTCAGAAAGTTTAACTCTTGCCTTGTAAGTAAAGGAATTCTCTTTATAGGAAGTACAGAACAGATTATCAACTATAAAGAAATCGGCTATCAAAGAAAGAACTCTTTCTACTACGATAAGCCTTAATTAAAGCAAATAAAAAGAAAGCCTTTTGGCTTTCTTTTTTATTGCTTTGATTATATAACCATGTGCTCAAGTACGTGTGATGCATATTGAGAGAAGAGCTCTCTGTCGGTCCTTCTTTCGTCTGTAAGTTCAAAGAAAAGTTCTTTTGACGAATAGTTTCTTTTAAAGAAGGGAGTCACAAGGGCATCCCACTCGGGCAAGAACTTTGAATGCTTTCTTGTATAACAGTTTTCTGCTTTTGCTTGTTCTCTGTTTTCTTTTGACACAAATGAAGAAACGGATTTATGAAGAGCAATATCTTCTGCGGGAAGATAATAGTAGTCTTTGTAGTTTGCATAGAAGTATCGCATTTCCTCATCGTATAAAGGAACCTTTAACATGCCCTGATTATCGGATAAACTTATGTAGCATTTATCATATAAAAATGAAACGGGTTTCTTTATTTTTACAGGATATTCAAAGAGCATTATGATTTCTGAATTTGAGGCGCCACTTTCGTCTTCATAGTAGTTTGCGGATACCTTTGTAACAGTAAGCTTTGAAGAAAACAAATCGCAATAGGCCAAAATAGGAAGAAGCTCAAGCATTCCTTTTACATCTTCAAAATTATGAAGAAGAAGGAATTTCCTTAAATCGGGATCCTTTGTTTTAACGTATTCATGGTAAAGACCTATTAAATCTCCCCCGGTAAATTCGTCTTCACGTTTGATTTCTAAAAATGCTTCAACAACCTTTTGCTTACAGCTTTCAAGCTTTAAGAAGGTCTTATAAGGGGATATTCTTCTGTAAATATCAATGCCGTTAAATCCATCAAAATTATACTCCAAAGAGTGTTCTTTACACTTTCCGAGTATAAAGGGGATGTCAAAATTATTACCGTTATAATGAATGAGAGTTTTGAATTCTTTCGCAAAAGAGAAGAATTCGTTTAGAATTTCCTGTTCTTCTGAGTAGGTTTGAGCAAAAAACTGTTTAGTTTTCCATCCGTTATCGTAATAAAGACAACCAATCAAATAAAGATTGGCAGTTCTTGCACTAAATCCTGTGGTTTCGATGTCAATGAACAGGATTTCATTTAAAGGAGCGATATTTTCAAGGGGATACTCAAGGCTTATATCGCTTAATACTTCATCTATTATTTCCATATTTAATCCTCTTTGCTAAACATTACGAAATATATCTTAACAATATATTAGCATTATGCGAATTAATGGGCAATATGCTGATTTTTTTTGCTTAATTTTGGCCGTTTCTTTTTTGACACTAAGTGAAAAAAATAGTATATTAAACTAGTATGAAAATACAAAAAACTATAATGAGAAGGTTGGGTTTCACATGGCAAAGTTGACGTTCAGCGGTGGTATACATCCGTATGACGGTAAAGATATGTCTAAGGACATACCTATCAAGGCAGTTTATCCTGTTTCTGATTTGGTGTATCCTTTATCACAGCATATCGGAGCGCCCGCTAAGCCGGTTGTAAGCGTGGGAGATCATGTTTTAATGGGACAGCTTATTGCCGAAGCGGATGGATTTGTCTCATCACCGATTTATTCCGGCGTATCCGGAACGGTCAAAGCTATTGAAGAACATCGTGTGGCTGTGGGAAGTGTCGTTCAATCCATAGTTATCGAAAACGATGGTCTTTATACCGAAGCGGAGAGTTTTCCGATTATTCCCCTTGAAGAAATGACAAGTGAACAGATTATAGCTCGCGTTAGAGATGCGGGTATTGTCGGCATGGGCGGAGCAGGCTTCCCCACTCATGTAAAAATGTCTGTTAAAGAGCCTGCCAAGATAGATTATGTAATTGTAAACGGTGCGGAGTGTGAACCGTATCTTACAAGCGATTACAGAAAGATGATTGAAGAGCCTGAAAAGCTCATCGACGGTCTAAAAGTATATTTGAAGGTTTTCCCTTATTCTCTCGGAATTATTGCTATAGAAGACAATAAGGCTGATTGTATTAAGATTTTTAAAGCACTTACAAAAGAAGAACCCCGTATTACCGTTAAGGCTCTTCGCACAAAATATCCTCAGGGTTCAGAAAGACATTTGATTTACGCCGTAACAGGTAGAGAAATCAATTCAAAGATGTTACCTGCGGATGTGGGCTGCGTGGTAAGTAATGTTGATACGGTAAATTCCGTAGGACGTGCAATCTACGAAGGAAAGCCATTGCTTCACAGAATCGTTACCGTTACCGGAAATTGTATAAAGAACCCCAGAAACTTCGATGTTTTGGTGGGTACGTCTTATAAAGACCTTGTTGATGAGGCCGGAGGATTTAAGAAAGAGCCTGAGAAAATTATTTCAGGCGGTCCTATGATGGGCTTTTGTTTATTTGATTTGGATGTTCCCGTTACAAAGACAGGATCGGCTCTTTTGTGCTTGGCTAATGACGATGTCAGCAAGATGGAGCCTTCCGCTTGTATTAACTGCGGAAAATGCGTTGAGGTTTGCCCAAGCCGTCTTATTCCCAAAAATCTTTCTGACCATGCGGCTCACTTTAATGAAGAAGCATATTTGGAAGAACATGGCCTTGAATGTGTCGAATGCGGTTGCTGCAGTTTTATCTGTCCCGCAAAGAGACCTTTATGTCAGAATATAAAATCTATGCGCAAGATGATGCTTGCAAAAAAGAAAAAGTAGGAGGCTTTTAAATGGAAAAATTACTAAATGTTTCTTCAAATCCCCATATCCGTTCAAAAGTTACCACATCAAGCATTATGTTTTGCGTTATTGTAGCTTTGCTTCCGGCTACGGGATTCGGTATTTTCAGATTTGGAATTAATGCTTTATTGCTGGTGGTTGTTACGACGGCTTCAGCATGTTTGTTTGAATTTTTGTTTGATATTATCACCAAGAGAAAAAGTACCCTCGGAGATTTTTCTGCCGTGGTAACCGGCTTGCTTTTGGCGTTAAACCTTCCTCCGAGCGCACCCTGGTGGATTGGCGTTGTAGGTTCTTTCTTTGCGATTGTTGTTGTAAAGATGCTTTTTGGCGGTCTTGGCCAAAACTTTATGAACCCCGCTCTCGGAGCAAGATGCTTCCTTGTAATTTCTTTTGCGTCTATAATGACAAACTTTAGTGTTGATGGTGTCTCTTCGGCGACTCCGCTTCAGGCGTTAAAGAATGGAGAAGTGGTTGATATCGTAGCTATGGCCAGAGGTAATATTCCCGGCACAATAGGTGAAGTAAGCACTGTTTTGATTTTGCTTGGCGCCTGCATTTTGATTTTGTGTAATGTAATAGACATTATTATTCCGGGAACCTATATCATAGTATTTTCTCTTTGCATTTGCTTATTCGGCGGACATGGTTTTGATACCACGTTTCTTGCCGCACACCTTGCAGGCGGTGGCCTTATGCTTGGTGCCTTCTTTATGGCAACAGACTATACCACACGCCCCATTACAAAGGGAGGACAGTTTATATACGGTATCATCCTTGGATTGCTTACCGCTGTCTTTAGAATTTTCGGACCAAATGCAGAAGGTGTTTCTTTTGCAATCATTATAGGTAACCTTTTGGTTCCTTTGATTGATAAGGCTGTTAAGCCTCGTTTCTTCGGAAAAGGAGGTGTAAGAATTTAATGGCTGATGAATTTAAATCTATAGCTCAGATTGAGCGTCAGGAAAGAATGCGTAACAAGAAAAAGTCGGAAGTTAATAACAAAGAGATTTCCGAACTTATAAAAAACACGTTGATAATGCTTGCAATTGCATTGGTTGCAGGCGGAGTTTTGGGCTTTGTATATGAAATTACAAAAGAGCCCATTGCAAGAATGGAAGAAAGAGAAAGAAACATTGCCAACCAAAGCGTATTTATGCTTGCAACTTCTTTTTCCGATTCAATTATTAAAGATCATCCGATGACGGATGAAATAAAAGAGCAATATCCCGGCTTTGATGTAGATGATTGTATCGAAGCCTATGATTCTGACGGAAAACTTTTAGGCTATGTTTTGATGGTTACGTCTCATGAAGGATACGGAGGAGACATATCATTTTCAATGGGCGTTTGTACTGACGGACTTATTAACGGTATTTCGATTACTGATATATCCGAAACCGCAGGTCTTGGTATGAGAGCATCGGAAGTTTTGGCACCTCAGTTTAAAAACAGAAATGAACTCGTTTTTGAAGTCACTAAAACAGGAGCCATTAACGATAATCAGATTGATGCCATTTCAAGTGCCACAATTACTTCAAAAGCTGTAACAAATGCAGTTAACGGTGCTTTGGAATACTTTAGAAATTGCTTGATGGGAGGTGCTGGAAATGAATCATGAAAATGATGAAAGAGAATCCTTAATTTCCGAACTTTCCGAGCGATTGTTAAATGGTATTCTTAAGGAAAATCCTACATTCGTACTGCTGCTTGGAATGTGCCCTACGTTGGCTGTTACAACCTGTGCGGTTAACGGTCTTGGAATGGGCGTTACCACCATGGTGGTGCTTGCGTTAAGTAACTTATTTATTTCACTTTTAAGAAAAGTAATACCGGATAAAATCAGAATACCTGCTTTTATCGTTATCATCGCTTCCTTTGTTACTATGGTGGAGCTTTTGCTTAAGGCATATATTCCTTCCCTTTACAGTGCTTTGGGATTATACATTCCCCTTATCGTAGTTAACTGTATCATCCTGGGAAGAGCTGAAGCATATGCTTATTCTCACGGCCCTTTCTTGTCATTATTTGACGGTATCGGAATGGGCATGGGATTTACCATAGCTTTAACCATCATTGGTTCTTTCAGAGAACTTCTTGGTGCCGGAACTTTGTTTAATGCAAACGTTATGCCTAAGGGCTATGTGCCTGTAAGCATATTTATAATGGCTCCCGGGGCTTTCTTTGTGCTTGCAATGCTTACCGCAATTCAGAATGCCATAAAGATTTCGGGCGAAAAGAAAGGTAAGGACATGTCAAAGATTCAGTCAGGATGTGGTAAAGACTGTGAAGCATGTGCTACCGGCTGTTCTTTAAAGCCTAAGGATGAAGTTAAGGCTAGGGAAACCGAAGAATCAAAAGAAAAGGCTGTTGTAAAGAAAGAAGAAAAGATTAAGCCTGATAAAAAAGAAACCAAAGAAGATAAGCCTGAAACCGAAAGCAGTAACGAAGAGGCTTTAACCAAAGAAGATAAGCCTTTAAAAACAAAAGAAAAGACTTCCAAGTCTAAAAAAGAGGCTGCAAAAAAGGAAGAAGTTAAAGAGGTTACAGAAGTTAAAGAAGAAGTCAAAGATGACAATGACGAACTCGAACTTTTAGACCTCACCGATTATAAAAATGCAATCAAGAAGACACAAGGCACAGCAAAGAAGCCCACAAGAAAGAAAGCTTCATTGGAAAAAGCTCAGGCCATGCTCTTTAAAGCAGAAAAGGAATTAAAGGAGGAAAACAATGATTAAGAGTTTAATTCTTTTATCACTTGGCTCAGCTTTAATAAACAACGTTGTGCTAAGTCAGTTTTTAGGCCTTTGTCCTTTCCTTGGCGTTTCAAAAAAGGTTAAGACTGCTGCCGGAATGGGAGCTGCGGTTATTTTTGTAATCACACTTTCAAGCATTGTAACAGGCTTAATATATAAGGGCATTCTTGCTCCCTTTGATTTAACATTTTTAAAGACCATAGTATTTATTTTGGTTATAGCGGCCCTGGTTCAGTTTGTTGAAATGTTTTTAAAGAAGTTTATGCCTGCTTTATATAAAGCCCTTGGCGTTTACCTTCCTTTGATCACCACAAACTGTGCGGTTCTTGGTATCGCAATTACAAACGTTCAAAAGGATTACACACTTTTGGAAGGTACTGTAAACGGATTTGCCACAAGTGTCGGATTTACAATTTCCATCGTTATTTTGGCGGGTATCCGTGAAAAAATGCAATATAACGATATTCCCAAGCCTTTTCAGGGAATGCCCATCGTTTTAATTTCTGCAGGTCTTATGGCCATTGCATTCTGCGGTTTCGCAGGATTGCTCTAGGAGGTACGGCATGAATTTTAGCGGTATTATTACTACATTGATAATTATGTTGGTACTTGGGCTTTTTGTGGGCCTGTTCCTTGGTGTTGCTGCAATAGTATTTAAAGTAAAAGTAAACGAGAAGGAAGAAGCTGTTTTAAAAGCTCTTCCGGGTAATAACTGCGGAGGATGCGGATTCCCCGGATGTGCAGGTTTGGCTGCTGCCATTGCAAAGGGTGAAGCTCCAGTAAACCAATGTCCCGTAGGTGGAGAAGCTGTTGCTTCTGAGATAGCAAAAATCATGGGTACAGAGGCAGGCAAGAGCGAAAGGTTGGTTGCATTTGTTGCTTGTAAAGCGCATTGCGATGACATTACTCTTGATTATGATTACACAGGGTCCGAAGACTGCAGAATGCTTTCTTTTGTACCTAACGGAGGCCCTAAATCATGTAATTACGGATGCCTTGGCTACGGAAGCTGCGTAAAGGTTTGTCCCTTTGGGGCGATTTCAGTCGTTGACGGAGTGGCAGTTGTTAATAAAGAATTGTGTAAGGCCTGCGGAAAGTGCGTTGCAGTTTGTCCTAAGCACTTAATTTCTTTAATTCCTTATGATGCAAAATATGCAGTTGCCTGTTCAAACAAAGAAAAAGGTGTGGTTACAACAAAGCAATGTAAAGTTGGCTGCATAGGATGTGGAATATGCCAAAAGAACTGTCCTAAGGGTGCTGTATCAGTCACTGACTTTAATGCAACAATTGATTATTCTTTATGCGCAAACTGTGGAGTCTGTGCAGAAAAATGTCCTAAGAAATCAATCCTTAATTTAGGATAAAGGGGATAAATGAAATTAGGTAATGATGACTTTGATGAAGTAAATAAGAATAAAACATTTACAGTAGCGGCCATAATTGCTATTTCTTCAATAGTGCTCATTGTTTTTGCCGTTTTGCTTGCAAATAAAAACACTATCAAAAGGCGCTACAAAGAAACAGATGTGGCTAAGAAAGTCACTTCCGTTCAGGATGCCTTTACTATAAGCGAAAAGGAAGAAGACGCTACATCGGTATTTAAAAGCGATTCTAATTTAACCGCATCAGACCTTGACTTTTACGACCTTTATAAAGAGGATGAGGAAGAAGAAGCTTCTGAAGAAGAAAGCAAAAAAGAAGAAGTAAAGGATGATAAAAAAGAAGAGGATTATTCAAAAGACGGTCATCATACATTAGTTGTAAACCCGGACGGAACATTTGACTGGGTTACAATAAGCCCCAATCTTACAAAGCATGATTATGACTTTGAAAACCTTGTTAATTCATCCGGTAAAATGAAATATTTTGTAAACAACAAACCGGCCAGTACATGGGGAGTTGATATTTCAAAAGACCAGGAATACGTAGATTTTAATAAGCTTAAAAAAGCCGGTGTTGACTTTGTAATGATAAGAGTTGGCGCAAGAGGTTATCAAAGCGGTCAGATTTCAATCGATGACTATTATGCCGATAATATTAAACGTGCTAACGACGCAGGACTTTATGTGGGACTTTACTTTATATCTTCAGCAACAACCGAGCTTGAGGCCATTGAAGAAGCAAATAAAGTAATTGAAATGATAGGAGACTTTAGAGTAACTTATCCGGTAGCCTATGTAATGAAACATAACGGAAGCGACACTGCACGTTACGATGCTTTGTCTAAAAACGATAAGACCATAGTTGCCAGAGCGTTTTTAAATACAATAAAAGAAGCCAACCTTATTCCCATGGTTTATGGAGATAAAGAATGGCTTATTAAAGAAATTGATTTGTCTAAACTTATAAGCGAGTTTGATATGTGGCTTTCTCAGCCTAATGAAGAAACTCCCGATTATCCCTATAAGTTTGCCATGTGGCAATACGAGGATCTGGGTACGGTAGACGGAATATCAGGATACGTAAATTTTGATATAAGTTTTATTGATTATTCACTTAAGTGATGGCTTTAAGTTTATGATTCTATCCGATATTTTTAACCTTGAATATATTTCCGCATATTCTTTATTGGATAAATCTTCAACGTAATTTTGAAAGAACTCTTTATCAAATCCGTTTTTTGTAAGAGTATCAGCCGCCTTGTTATATGCAATGGCGGCTTCTTTTTCGGTTTGATATACGCCGATTACATAGTTGCTTTTAACGTGGATTGTAGCTTTGTATTGTTTCTTTAGTTTCTTTTCTATTTCTGTGACTCCGTAAAAATTATTAATGATTTTTAAATTTTCACGTCTAAAATCAAGAGAGTCTGAATTTACAAACACAAAGTCCCTTCCTTCAACAGAGAAGCTTCTGATTCCGAATCTTTCTTTTATCGAAGTCTGCATACCGTATTCGGCCACAAAATAGTGATTGCCTCTGCACATAATTTTATGCTGTGAAAAATAAAACAAATCATCCATATCAAATTTTAATTCTTCAAAAGGAGAATAGAAGTAGCTGAAATCTCTTCTTCGAATATAGATAGGATTTGAAAAATAAAGGTGGTTGTCCCTTAGATTAATTAAAGAAACGTATTTGTCATATTTTAAAGGGGAAGATTCCTGATAATTAAGACATGAATAAGATGTATCTTCCATGATTTTCTTTGCAAGAGAATAAGCGGCCGAGGCTTGAATTTCGGACGTATAACTTCCAAGACTTATATGCTTTTTGTCTATAGTAATTGAAGCTCGGTAATTTAGCTCGCCGTTCTTCTTTTTGTCAATATATACTCCCGGTAACATATAGTTTCTCCTACATAATAAAGTTATCATAATTTGAGTTTATCCTCAATCATTATGTTGTTTTTCGCTTTAACCTATTGAACTATAAAGAATTTTAAGTTATCTTAAAAAGAGTAATTTGATAATAAAGGAGATTTCGTATGTTTTATACAAGTACAAGAGACAATTCAATCAAATTGACGGCCTCTCAGGCTATTTTAAAAGGCTTGTCTGATGACGGCGGATTGTTTGTTCCAAGTGAATTCCCCAAACTTTCAAAAACATTAAAAGAGATAAGTGAGCTTGACTACAAAGAAACCGCTTATATTGTGATGAAAGACTTTTTAAATGATTTTACCGAGGAAGAGCTTAAGTCTTGCATTGAAAAAGCATATGATTCTAAATTCGATACAGAGGAAATCGCGCCCTTAACAGAAGCGGAAGGTGTTTATTATCTTGAGCTTTTCCACGGAAAGACCATTGCTTTTAAAGATATGGCTTTATCGATTCTTCCTCATCTTATGACTACCTCAGCAAAGAAAAACAATTCAGATAAAGAAATCGTCATTCTTACGGCTACAAGCGGTGATACCGGAAAGGCTGCCATGGCAGGATTTGCTGATGTTCCCGGCACAAGAATCATCGTCTTTTATCCAAAGGGCGGTGTATCTAAAGTTCAGGAACTTCAGATGCTTACTCAGCGCGGTAAAAACGTTAAGGTTGTGGGCGTAAAAGGTAACTTTGACGATTGTCAGTCAAAGGTTAAAGAGCTTTTCTCAGATGTTTCTTTAAAAGCTGAAATGGCAAAGAAAGGCTTTGCTTTTTCAAGTGCCAATTCCATTAATATCGGACGTTTGGTTCCTCAGATTGTTTACTATGTATACGCTTACGCAAAGTTATTAAAAGAAGAGCGCATTAAAGACGGAGATAAGATTAACGTATGTGTTCCCACAGGTAACTTTGGTAACATTCTTGCAGCATTTTATGCAAAGCAGATGGGCCTTCCCATTAATAAGTTAATCTGCGCATCTAATGACAATAAAGTACTCTTTGATTTCTTTAAAAGCGGTACTTATGATAAAAATCGTGAATTTATCCTTACAGATTCACCTTCTATGGACATTCTTATTTCTTCAAACCTCGAAAGACTCATTTATCTTTGCGAAGGCTTGGATGATAAAAAGAACAAGGCTTTAATGGATAGCCTTAAGACAACAGGAAAATACTCATTAAACTCTGAATTTTCAAAGATTAAAGATGAGTTTGTCGGAGAATATGCATCATGGGATGATTGCAAAAAGAAAATCCATGACTTATACGAAGATACAGGATATGTTATTGACACACACACCGCAGTTGCGGCAGCTTCTTACGATAAATATGTAAAAGAAACAAATGATAAGACAGTAACGGTTATTGCTTCAACAGCGAGTCCCTTTAAGTTCTCTCGTTCAGTAATGAAAGCTATCGATTCTAAATACGAAAACGAAGAAGACTTTAAGCTTATTGATATCCTTTCAAAGGCTGCAAACGTTGAGATACCGGAAGCAGTTAAAGAGATTCAGACTCTTCCCGTTATTCATGATACTGTTGTAGAAGTTAAAGACATGATAACAGCAGTTAAAGAAAGCATGAATTTATAATTCTTACTACATAGGGGTTGCTTCGTGAAAGTAAAAAAACATATTCTTATTGTTGATGACGTTACGACTAATTTAAAATGTGTGGGTGAAATTCTTCGAAATGATTATGCCTTGTCAATGGCAAAATCCGGTGAACAGGCCCTCCAAATGATTGGCAAGGTCAAGCCCGACCTTGTCCTTTTGGACGTTAAAATGCCGGGAATGGATGGCTATGAAACATTTAAAGCCATGAAAGAAAAACCTGATACAGCGGATGTACCTGTCATTTTTTTGACAGCAGACACAGAGAACGGAAGTGAAGTTAAAGGCCTTAAATTAGGCGCAAGCGATTTTATAAGAAAGCCTTACGAGCCTGAAATTATGCTTGGAAGAATCGAGAAGGCTCTTTTGCAGGAAGAAAAGAATAAGGCAATTCGTGATGAGGCATACAAAGATGTGCTTACAGGTCTTTGGAACAGAAAGCACCTTCAGGATGAAATTGATTCTTTAAAGGATTCTGATTCAACAGGTTCTTTTCTTATTTTTGACCTTGATAATTTTAAAGGAATCAATGATAACTACGGCCATGTAGTGGGCGATGCCGCATTGGTTGCCTTTGCAAAGACTTTAAAAAACTTTGTTCATAAAGATGATATTGTTGCAAGAATCGGCGGAGACGAATTTGCCGTTTTCCTTAGAAACAGCTATGGAAAAGAGCTTCTTTCCGACAGAATTGAAAATCTTATTTTAGAAGTTGAACATGAAATAAAAGTTGTTAAAGAAGACGATTCCTACAGTTCTGTATCAATCGGCATTTCGGCTTTCCCTTTTGACGGTAAAAGCTTTATAGAGTTATATAATAATGCTGATAAGGCTCTTTACTACGTAAAGCAAAACGGTAAGTCAGGTTATCATTTTTATAATCCTTCCGAAAAGTATTCTTTTACGGAGGAAGAAAACAAGGACGTTATTGATTTATTTCAATTAAAGAAATATATCGAAGAAGAAGATTTATCCGACGGGCCTTTTAAGGTTGAATATAACAGTTTTAAAAGCATATACAGATTTTTAAAAAGATATGTCATGAGGACCAATTCAAAGATCCAGATTCTTTTGTTTTCATTAAAGGATCTTTCAATTATTGCATCCGACAATACTGCAGGGCTTAATAAATCCATGATTATTTTGGATGAATGTATTAAAGATTCCCTTCGTAAAAACGACGTATCGACAAGATATACAAATACTCAGTTTTTGGTTATCTTAATGGATGTTGATGAAGATAAGCGTAAGAATGTTGTTGACAGAATTATGGATAACTGGAATGAAAACAACAACAATCCCAATGTGTTGTTAAAGTACGACATTGAAGAACTTAAGGCGGAGGGTTAATTCCTAATGGATATAATTACATTGTTTCTTTTCGGAAGCGGAATATATTTGATTTTTATAAACATTAAAATGAAGAAAACCGGTGAAATCCCAAAGGCGCTTGTAAGCTCAAAGATAAAGCTTGAAAGAGCAAAAGATATTCCCGGATTCATAAATTACATGTTTGTAAGAGGCATTATTTTTGGATGCATTATTTCTGCATTCAGTGCCATCACTATTATTAAAGATTATTTGGCAATAGATTCTACTGTTTTGTTTGTAATGCAGATAATAGAGTTTGTTGCTATAATATATTACGCGGTTGTGGCATCCAAGGCTGCGACTAAGTATTTATTTTAAAGTTTATCGGAGGTTAGGTTAGAATGACAAATCAGGAATTATATGCACATGTCGATCACACCCAATTGAAGGCATTTGCCACCTGGCAGGATATTGTTACACTTTGCGATGAAGCAGTTAAATATAAGACTGCATCTGTTTGTGTACCCCCTTGCTACATTAAGAGAATTCATGACAAATACGGTGATGCTGTAAATATTTGTACCGTTATCGGATTCCCTTTGGGCTACAGTGTTACCGCAGCTAAAGTTGTGGAAGCCAAAGAAGCCATTAAGGATGGTGCATCGGAAGTTGATATGGTTATTAATATCAATGATGCAAAGAACGGCGATTTTGACAAGATTGAAGAAGAAATCAAAGAAATTAAGGCAGCATGCGGAGATAAGATTTTAAAAGTTATTATCGAAACATGTTATTTAACCGACGAAGAAAAGGTTAAGTTATGTGGCTGTGTAACAAGAGCTAAGGCTGATTATATCAAGACTTCTACAGGTTTTGGCTCAAACGGCGCAACATTCGAAGACGTTGCTTTATTTGCCAAAAACGTTGGTAAAGATGTAAAGATTAAAGCTGCAGGCGGCATCCGTACAAGAGAAGATATGGAAGAATTCTTGAGACTTGGCGCAGACAGACTCGGCACCTCAAGCGCTATTTCTATTTTGGAGGCTAAATAATAATGGGAAACATCATTGCACAAAGATTAGTTGAATTACGTGATGCAATGCAAAAGAAGAATATTGATTGGTATTTTTGCACCAGCGACGATTATCACACATCGGAGTATGTGGCAGATTACTTCAAAATTAGAGAGCATTACACCGGTTTTACCGGTGAAAATGCTTTTCTTTTGCTTAATAAAGAGAATGCATACATGTGGGCGGATGGAAGATTCTTCATCCAGGCTGAAGATGAACTTAAAGGAACAGGAGTTACACTCATGAAAATGGGAGAGCCCGGAGTTCCTACAGTAAGTGAGAAGATAAGAGAAAGCGTTAAAGAAGGAGAGACTCTTTCTTTTGACGGACGTATGGTTTCGACTGCTTTAGGTAAGAAAATTAAAGATATTCTTACAGACAACAAAGCAAAAATGGTTTATGAAGACGATTTTGCCGGAGAACTTTGGAAGGATAGACCTTCGCTTCCTACAAGCCGTTTGATGGTTTTATCTGATGATGTGACAGGTGAAAGTATTGATTCTAAGCTTAAAAGAATCAGAGAAAAGATGGAAGAAAACAAGGCATCATACAATTTTGTGGCATGCCTTGACGA
>JAILCK010000113.1 GCA_024680435.1 Lachnospiraceae bacterium | reverse complement strand
CAAATATTAAATACACAAAGGAGCTAACATGGCAGACTCAAACAATGAACAAAGATACGGAGCCGGCGTAAATCCAAGCTTTTACAGCAATCTTCCGGCTGATGAGAACAAAGAAAAGGTATTTCTTGGCACTATCGGAGCTATCCTTGGAGCTTTGGTCGGTGCAATTTTAATTGTTATTTTTAGTCGCGGAGGTATCATTCTCTCTTTTTCCGGCGTTGTAATGGCTTATTTATCCCTCCTTCTTTATGGTAAATTTGCAGGTTCACTCTCAAAGAAGGGTATCATTATTTGCATTATCATCATGATCATAACCGTCTATGTATCGGAATGGTGTGTTTATTCCTACGAACTCTACAAGGTACTGATTGAAGAATACAACATCACTTTTGGAGATGCTTTCCTGGCTTTCCATAGTTACCTTGATTATCCTGACCTTCTAAAAGAATTTATCGGGAACATTCTCATGCTTTACTTATTTACTGCTCTTGGTGCCATTCCTAAAATACGGGAATTTATCAAAAAGAAACCGAGCGATGTTTCTGCACCCTTTTCGCCGGAATCTATTGTCGGCGGTCAGCCATACAACGGTAACGGCAACAGATTTAACGGTCCAAACACATCCTTTAAAGACACCAATATTGCCGCAAAAGCCAACTCAGTTCAGGCTTTCGACGAAAGAAACATAGGAGAATAAAGAAAAGCAGCCATTAATCATGGCTGCTTTTTGCTTATGCTTACTGATTCCTGATAGCTCTCAAATCCGCGCCTGAAGCAAACTTATCAAGCATGTCAACCTTACGTTCATACATTTCACATACGAATTTGATTCTTTCTTCGCTCGTTTGAGAGTCTTTTAAATACATCTCTTTAATGTAGTCCACTTTAGGTAGTTTATTGATATCAACCAGTTTTCTGTTTTGAACATATTTTAGTAGTTCAATTTCGTTATCCTTAAATCCCTTGGCTTCTTGCGAAAGAACAAACTTATCAGTAAGAGGAACTATATCTCTTCCCACCATCATACTTTTTCCACTGTCATATATTGGTGCCAAAGAAATAAACTTTAGCGAATCAGCATCTCTTAGTACCGAAATGTTTGTCAAATGTCTGTCTCGATTACTGAATACAAAATCCATGAGTATTTCAAACTCCAAGTACTCTCTGACATAGTTCTTATCTAATCCGTTTCGGTCACACACATTGATAAAATGCTCATATACAGACTCATTGTTAGGTTTATTCTCTGATGTTATTACCGCATAAGCCGAAACAAGTTCTTTTTCCTGTGAAGTAAAAATATCAGATATGCAACCATAGTCATATTTTTTCCCTGAAATATGGATAAGATCATACTTGGTTGCTTCCCTTGCCTGATTTATTACTGCATTGGAGATAATTACTTCATTAATGCTCTCAGCCGAATAAATGTCATGATTTCCTTTTATAAGCTTTCTTTTTCCATCCTCTATTATCCACGTTTTTTCCAAGTTCCCTTGCAAGGAAGAATTGGGGTTATACTCATCCACTTCCTCTTCGTTCATCTTTATCTTTCCAAGAAGCAGATTTTCCTTAAAATCGTTATCAAACAAATTGACATCCTTCCATGTCAATTCCGACCCAAGAGGCTTAATCCAATAGTAATCTGTAAGGCTGAGACCCAGATTATGGGTTAAGTATAGTTCATTTGTCTCAAACCCTTTCTCTCTTAGCATCTTTTCTATCTTGCCTTGGCCGATAGGGATTGCTCTGTCTCGCCACCACTCGATTATACCGCGCGGGCTGGTTCTGTTTTGAAGTGGAATTAATGCAGTGTCGGTCTTCTTTCCAAGCTTTACGATATTACCGTCCGCTCCAATTTGAAGAACCATTATTTCTCTATTTTTACGCATCAATGTATAAATTGCCATTTTATTCGCCCCCCAACAAACGATCTTCATATACATTCTCAAGCATCATCCACGCATAGTCTGCCAGAAATGCTGCAGGGACCTTTTTTACAGGATCCAATCTTGTAATTAATCTCTCGCCATCAACCATATAGTCAATCTCATAGTAACCATCTTTTGAAGCAAGAAGATTTCCTTTTATGCCATATTCCTCGCTCTTAGCTTGCTCCACCAGCGTTTCTCCGCGGTCTCTGTATATAGCTTCCATAATCGCTCTATTCACAAACTCGCCAAAGGATTCGCCCATCTCATCGGCATGTGATTTTATAAAATCGAGATTCCCTTTTTCGGTTCGTACTCGAATCTGATCTGTTGAATTTACGTATCTTAAACTTGCTTCTCGTTGAGCTTTTGTATATGTTGCGCCCATATTTTCCTCCAAATAAAATATAGATACACTATACCTGTCATATATAGTGTATCTATATCATTGCCTTGTGTCAATATTTTTTGTTATCTTTGCAATATAAACAGCATCACATCAAACACCTGCTCGTTTGCCTTAATGACTAAAGCAATGTCTTTCTTGGCGCGGCTCATGCCGTGGAACAATCGCCTTACGCTTGATTCACCGGGATGGCGAAGGTCACCTTCGTCGTCGTAGTAAAAGTCTTCGTCAAGCATCATCACGACTTTATCAAATTCCTTGCATTCAGATTCCGTATCTTCGGTTTCAAACTTGTCTTTATACTCGGAAAAACGCTTTGGGAACGTGACCATTGCTAGATCAGGGTCTTTAATGTACACAAATCCCCGCTTTTCGTACTCACAGATAAGCTCTCCCGCTTCTTTTGCATTATTTGCGTAGGCTACGGAAATTGATGGATAGTCTTTTCTTTGAGCCCTTGTTTTAAAGCTCATAACGCAGTTAATGAAGGTCGAAAGTTCGGCATTTATACGGATCTTATTGGTAAGCCTGTACTGCACAAAATCAGGTATTTCTTCAATAAGACAGGAGCCGTAGCCGATTCTTTCTTCCTCGGAAATGGCATCTTCTCTGTCATAAGAAATTATTATGGGCGCATCCCACTCTTTTGATAATGCCAGAATCCAGGAAAGGGTGTCCTCATCGATTCTGTGCCCTTCGTCTATTAAGATAAAAGAATATGTATCGGCGATAATCGGCCTTGTGCCCTCGTTACAATAAAAGAAATCGACTCTCTTTAATCTTTCATCAAGCTTATCAAGCTCTTTTGCCCTTGGGCCAAAGTGAAGCACACAGACTTTTTCGCTCTTAGAAAGGGTCATCGCAATGTCAAATAAAAGAATGGTTTTTCCTGTTCCCGGAAGCCCTGTAAAGCCTTGAATAGGCGCTTTTATCCCTTTTTCTCTGTCGCATACGTCCTTTAATATCTGTTTCTTTATGTCCCTTTGCTGAGATGTTAAGAAATATTCTCCGCGAAGAAACCGGGCAGAATCATTAAGTGGAGATATCAAATATGATTCTTCTTTAAAAAGGTCTTCTATATCGCCATCGTAAATTTCTGTCTGACGGCTAAGAGCTCTTTCTAAATCGGCAAAGTCTGTTTCCACAAGCTTTCCCGTATTTGAAAGCCGCACCAATCTGTTTTCTTTGCTTATGTAAGTGTAAAAGTGCATGGGCTTTCCGAGAGACGAAAGATAGTACCTGTTTGAAATAAGCTGATTCTTTATCGCCTCGTCCGACACGCCGCCGCTCTTAAGCTCCACATTTACAAGTGAGTCAGAAGAAACCCTTATTAAATCAAACTCTTTT
>JAILCK010000187.1 GCA_024680435.1 Lachnospiraceae bacterium | reverse complement strand
TTCATTCATTGCGTTTTCGCCAACCCAAGAAACCTTTTCCATATCCTTACAGATTTCAAGCAAAAGCTCCGCCATAGACTCAGGCGTCTCATCGATTAAATATCCGTTTCTTAAATGGGTGATTCCTTCCGCGGCGCAAGAACCTTTAATAAGCACAGAGGCAAGTCCGCATGCTGCCGCCTCTCTTACCACGATTCCGTTTGTATCGTATGTGGATGGAAAAAGAAACAGGTCTGCCCTTGTGTTTATGGCTCTTAAGACTTCTCTGTCTCTTATCGGGCCTGTGAATATGACCTTGTCGGATAAAAGCAATTTGTTTGCTGTTTCTTTTAACTCACTTTCATCGGGACCCGAACCCACCATAAGCATCCTAAAGTCCATGCCTTTTTCTTTTACTATTTTTAATGCATCAAGAATAAGAGGCAAGCCTTTATACTTAACCAAGCGCCCCACAAACAAAAATACAGGAACGTCTTTAGGAAGATCGTAATCTTTTACAGCTTCCCTAACGGCCGATTCGTTAGCTTTTCCTCTTTCAAAGTCAACTCCGTTTGGCATCACTCTGTAATCGCCTTCAAAACCTAAGCCTTTTAGGTTTTCTCCGGCGCCCTTTGATACCGTCCAGACTTCATCGCAAGCAGAAATGTTGTTTACCATAGTCTTAATGGTTTCTTTTTTCAAAAAGCCGTCTCCCACCGCTCTTGCTATGTCTATATCAAATTTAGTGTGATAGGTGAAAACAACAGGCGCACCTGTAGAATGGTGCAGAATTCTAGCCATTAATGTAGATGAAGCCGGGCAATGGGTGTGAATAATGTCAGGCCCAAACTCGGATATTCTGTCCACTTCATGCATAGACAAAGGCTGACCGGCTCTGTAGCCTGCCACGATTTTCGAAGTATCAATGCTTCGGTAGGGCACAACCTCATAAGGATATCCCGTATAATCCGCATCGGGATATTTAGGCGTTGCCACAATTACATTTGCTCCGTGATTTTGGGTTAGTGCTCGCCCGTAATTTAAAACTACATTTACAACTCCGTCAATTATCGGCGGAAACGAATCATTGAGTAAACAAATATTCATAAAATTCCCCCGCTATAAATTTTTAAATGGACCGCTGCCCCCGTCCCTTAGGACCATCTTGGGCCACCTTTGGGCCATTATAGTTTCAAAACAATTACACCATAGCCCGGGAGGGTTATATCTCCGGAAATGGTTTCTTCGGAAATTAAGTCAAAGGCTTTTTCTTTAATTCTAAATGTCTTAGCGTCTTTTTCGTAGTTTAAGATAAAGGCAAATTTACCCTTAGAATTCTCTCTAACCGCAATTTCAAGTTCTTTTGGAAGGTCAAAGTATTTTCCGAAGGGATTAATTACCCCTAACTTATCAAAGAAAACTTTGACTGACTCTTCATTAAAGGCGCTTCCGTAATAATACACTTCGCCCTTTCCGATTTTGTTTACGCTAAGGGCTCCGTAGCCTTTGTAATAGTCATCTTCGAAGGTAGCAAGAATTTTAGAGTCGACAGTTTCTTTTGAGTCTCTATCCAAAGTAAGCTGGTCCACAAATACGCTAGCGGTAAATACATCATCGCCCCACTTAACGTGGACATCAGTCATATCAGGCGCAATGTACGTATACTCAGGAATATCACATCCCGTAAGGGCCTTAAGCTTTCCGGGAAGTTTTTCCATGGTGCACTTTCCCGTAACGTCTTTATAGCCGCTTCGGCACGCAAACAAAAGCTTTCCGCCGTTTTCAACATACTTTCTAAGTGCAGGCAAAAAACTTTCGTTAACTATAGTCATATGAGGATAGATTAAAAGATCGTATTTAGACAATCTTTCAAGTAAGGAATCGCTTTGGCCTAAATAGTCGGTTAAATAAAGATAATCAATTGGTGTGTGGGTCCTTTGAGAAGCTTTAAAAATTGCCTTTTGGCTCTCTTTATCAACGCTTCTATGCCATACGTCATACTCTGTATCAAATATATTATCGTAGTCTTTTAAAACCGCTACTTTGGCAACATACTTGCCGTTGGAAACGGGCGATAGTTTTTTTACCTTACAATCTATATCCCCTATTTCTTTAAGCCTTCTGTTGTCTCTTCCTGAATAGTCCAGGATTCCGTGCCAATACATTTCGGTTCCGAAGGTGGCTGTTCTCCATCTAAAGAAGCTAACAAAATCTGCCCCGTGGGCGATTGATTGCATAGTCCATAAGGTAATCTGGTTAGGCCTCGGAGTAGGCGCAGCCATTCCTGAATTCCAGCCGTTTGCCCCTGACTGCTGTTCCATGATTCCAAAAACAGGAGATATTGCCCTGGTTTCGGAAAGATTCATGCTCCATTTTCTGTCTCTTAAGGATTCGCCCTTAGAGTCAAATCCTTCAAATGTATATGC
>JAILCK010000123.1 GCA_024680435.1 Lachnospiraceae bacterium | reverse complement strand
GGATAGAGCCCGAATCCCGCCTTACAGACTATTTGGGAGGAAGAAAAACTTTTCCGAAAGAAATAGGAAGCTTTAGGCTTGAGGGTGAAAAATCCGACAGTGAAATTGCATATTACAGCTGGGATCTTTCTTTTACAGAGGTTACGGATGCAAAAAGGCCCAATAACTCAGGCATAGACGAAGTGCAGATTATGTTTAACCTTTCAAGGGACATAGAGTGGGAAATCCTGTCAGACAAAACCGGAACCTTTAAAAACAAAAAGATTTCTTTAAAAAAGGGTGAACTCTGCGTAGTCAGAAACAACGATGCCTGCACCGGCATGCGCTATGAAAAGGACTGTGACTTTAAGTTTAAAAGCCTTCAGATGCCCACGGAACGCTTCGAAGATTTGATAAATCGTTTCTTTAAAAGAGAAGATTCTTTTCGCATTAAAGACATGATTTTTCATGACGTCAAGCTTGCGGTTATCACTCCCGAAATGTACAGAATCATTTCAGAGCTTGACAGCCTTGATAAGTATAAAGAATACAAGGGCGTGTTCCTTGAAGGAAAGGTAATGGAGCTTACGGCTTTGGTGCTTTACGCAATTGCCTATCAAAAGAAAGAAACCGAATATACCGTTCTTTCGGGAGATTCAAGAGATATAAGCGAGCTTGAAAAGTTAAGAGAGAGCATCCAATTAAAGCCCTATGAGAACTATCCGGCAGAAGATGTGGCTCTTAGCTTAAACATGAGCGTAAGCAAATTAAACCGCCTTTTTAGATCCCTTTACGGCACCAGCCTTCACGCCTATGTTCAGACAAACAGGCTTGAATATGCAGCAAGCCTTTTAAGAAGCGGGCGCTTTACCGTGACTGAAGCCGCCCTAAAGGCAGGCTACAACAACATGAGCTATTTTTCTAAAGCTTTCTTTGAATACTTCAAAACCACCCCCAAAAAATACAGCATGCTATAAGCATGAGCGAAAAGTGTTAAAAAAATATTTTTAATTGGTAGAAAGAAAAGATATGGATGTAATAAAATCCCGTATGGTTAGCTAAAACTAACCGTATGGGATTTTTTTCTCAAGAATGGAGGTTATTATGCTTAAAAGCGTCGCTCCCTATATGGGAGAGTATAAAAAGTACACTAAGCGAGCAGCGGTTTTGATGCTTGCCGGAATAATCTTTTCGATTACTCCATACTTTTTTCTTTATCAAATCATGGTTCCTTTGGTGGCAAAAGAACCTGTCGATTTAAAATTCATTTTAATAAGAGTGCTTTATATGGCATTGTGTGAAATTCTTTATTCCCTTTTATATGTTACAGGACTTGAAAATTCACACGTCGGAGCCTACAACACCCTTAAAAACTTACGTATATCCTTGCAGGGAAGGCTTGAAAAACAGCCTCTTGGAAACATTCAGGATATCGGAACGGGACGTATAAAGAAGGTGTTTACGGATGATATCGACCAGGTAGAGCTTCTTTTGGCCCATGCGATTCCCGAAGGCTTAGCCAATATAGTGATACCTGTTTTGGTTATAGTTTTAATGTTTGTGGTGGATGTAAGAGTGGGTCTTTTGACTCTTGTTCCTCTTGTTATCGGCGGATTTGCAATGATGATGATGATGAGAGCAGGCTTTGCCAAGATGGATGCTTACTATAAGTCTGCGGCCGTTATGAACAACACTATCATAGAGTATGTAAACGGAATGGAAGTTGTTAAGGTGTTTAACAAAGACGGAGATTCCTACAAAAAGCTTGGAGATAACGTTAGAAAATACAGAGACTTTACCCTTGCATGGTATAAAACCTGCTGGCCATGGATGGCAGTTTACACAAGCTTTATTCCTTGCATAGCTCTTTTAATCCTTCCCATCGGCTCCTTAATGGTGCTATCGGGAAGCTTAACCATAGGAAAACTTTTACTTGCCCTTTGCATGTCCTTTGGAATCGGCTCTCCTTTTTTAAGAGCTTTAAACTTTGCCGGAAAGATTCCGCAGCTTGACTATAAGATTGCAGAGCTTGAAAGACTTATGGACCATGAGCCCTTAAAGACTAAAGGAAAAGCTTTTCTTGGAAAAGATATGGACATAGACTTTAAAGATGTTCGCTTTTCTTATAAGGATGAAGAAGTGCTTCACGGAGTTAATTTAGGTTTAAAGAAAAACACCACCACAGCTTTGGTGGGAGAATCCGGAAGCGGAAAATCAACCCTTGCAAGACTTTTGGTTCATTATTATGACTTAAATTCAGGCTCAATCTCAATCGGAGGCCAGGACATAACGGACATGAGCCTTGAAGCATTAAACGATCAGGTTTCTTTTGTGTCACAGGAACAATTTTTGTTTAACACAAGTCTTTACGAAAACGTTCTTATCGGTAAGCCTAATGCC
>JAILCK010000104.1 GCA_024680435.1 Lachnospiraceae bacterium | reverse complement strand
AAAATTTATCCATATTTAATTAATTCTGCTGGATTATAAGGCATCCGTGTGTTATAATATCTCGATGATTGTGGCCGATTGGGCCATTAAGGAGGAAATTTTTAATGAGTTTGAAAGTAGAAAAGTTAGAAAACAGCATGGCTAAGCTCACTATCGAAGTCGATGCTTCCGAATTAGACAAAGCTATCGAGAAGGCTTATCATAAACAGAAAAATAAGATTAGCGTTCCCGGTTTTAGAAAGGGAAAAGTACCGCGTCAGATGATCGAAAAGATGTACGGAAAAGAAGTATTCTATGAAGATGCGGCTAATGAACTTATTCCCGAAGCATACGAAAAAGCTTATGACGAATGCGAAGAAGAAATCGTAAGCACACCCGAAATCGAAGTAGTTCAGATTGAAGCAGGAAAGCCTTTCATCTTCACAGCAAAGGTTGCTTTAAAGCCTGAAATCAAGCTTGGTAAGTATAAGGGCGTTAAGGTTTCTAAGCCCGATACAGCTGTAACAGACGAAGAAGTTATGGCAGTTATCGAAAAAGAACGTGAAAACAGCGCAAGAAGCATTTCCGTTGAAAGACCTGTAAAGGATAAGGATGAAGTTATCCTTGATTTCGAAGGTTTTGTAGGCGGTAAGGCATTTGAAGGCGGTAAGGGTGAAAACTATCCTCTTACAATCGGTTCAGGTGCATTCATTCCCGGATTTGAAGATCAGTTAATCGGTGCCGAAATCGGTAAGGAAGTAGAAGTTAAGGTTACATTCCCTAAGGATTATCAGGCAGAAGAACTTAAGGGAAAGAAAGCTACATTCAAGTGCACAGTTAGGGAAGTTAAAGAAAAAGAACTTCCCGAACTTGATGATGAATTTGCAAGCGAAGTATCAGAATACGATACATTCAAAGAATACAAAGAAGCTACAGTTAAGAGCCTTGAAGAAAAGAAGGCTAACGATGCTAAGAATAAGAAGGAAGATGAAGCTATCGAAGCTATCATCAAGGCTTCAGAAATCAACATTCCCGAAGCAATGCTTGAAACACAGAAGCGTCAGATGGTTCAGGACTTTGCTCAGAACATTCAGCAGAACGGCCTTACAATGGATCAGTACTTTAAGTTTACAGGCTTAACAGCTGAAAAGCTTATGGAACAGGTTGCTCCCAATGCTGAAAAGAGAATTAAGTCTCGTCTCGTGCTTGAAGGCGTAGCTAAGGCTGAAAAGCTTGAAGCAAGCGAAGAAGATTACGCTAAAGAGCTTGAAAGAATGGCAGAAGCTTACAAGATGGAACTTGATAAGATCAAAGAAATGATCGATGACAACTCCAAGAAGCAGATTATGGACGACCTTGCTATTCAGAAGGCAGTTGACTTTGTTGTTTCAAACGCAAAGGAAGCTTAAATTTTAAACATTACTAAAATTAAAATAGAAAAGAGGGATAAATATGAGTTTAGTGCCTTACGTCATTGAGCAGACAAGCAGAGGAGAACGCTCCTACGATATCTACTCAAGACTTTTAAAAGAAAGAATTATCTTTTTAGGTGAAGAGGTAAACGATGTTACCGCAAGCCTTGTGGTAGCACAGCTTTTGTTCCTCGAAGCGGAAGATCCCGAAAAGGACATCCACCTTTACATCAACTCTCCCGGCGGTTCAATTACAGCCGGCATGGCAATTTATGACACCATGCAGTTTGTAAAGTGTGACGTTTCCACCACTTGTATCGGTATGGCTGCATCAATGGGTGCTTTCTTACTTGCAGGCGGTACAAAGGGAAAAAGATATGCGCTTCCCAATGCAGAAATTATGATTCACCAGCCTTTAGGCGGAGCACAGGGACAGGCAACAGAAATCGAAATTGCCGCTAAGCATATCATCCAGACAAGAGAAAGAATGAACAGAATCCTTTCAGAAAACACCGGCAAGCCTTATGAAGATGTTTGCAAGGATACCGAAAGAGATAACTGGAAGACAGCTGAAGAAGCTAAAGAATACGGACTTGTAGACGAAGTTATCTACAGCCACAACAATAAATAACTCGGAGAACGCAAATGGCTAAAATGACCAACAACGGACCTAAGTGCTGTTCTTTCTGCGGAAAGACTCAGGACATGGTTCAGAAGCTGATTGCCGGCCCCAACGATATCTACATCTGTGATGAATGTGTTGAAATTTGCGCAGACATCATTGAAGAAGAACTTGAAGAATCTTCAAGAGGCGATTCAAAAGATGAGCTTGAGGGCATAAAGCTTTTAAAACCTGCCGAAATCAAGGAGTTTCTTGATGAGTATGTTATCGGCCAGGAAAATGCAAAGAAAGTTTTATCGGTAGCGGTTTACAACCATTACAAAAGAATAATGTCTAAGAGCGATGATTCCGATGATGTGGAGCTTCAAAAGTCAAACATTTTGATGGTGGGCCCCACAGGTTCGGGTAAAACATATCTTGCTCAGACACTTGCTAAGATAATAAATGTGCCGTTTGCTATTGCCGATGCGACCACTCTTACAGAGGCAGGATATGTGGGCGAAGATGTCGAAAACATTCTTCTTAAGCTTATTCAGGCAGCGGACTACGATATAGAAAGAGCTTCATGCGGAATTATCTATATCGATGAAATTGATAAGATTACAAAGAAAAGCGAAAATGTTTCCATTACCAGAGATGTATCGGGTGAAGGCGTACAGCAGGCTTTGCTTAAGATAATCGAAGGTACACAGGCAAACGTTCCTCCTCAGGGCGGAAGAAAACATCCTCATCAGGAGCTTATTCCCATCGATACCACCAACATTTTGTTTATCTGCGGTGGTGCTTTCGACGGGCTTGAAAAGATTGTTGAAGCGAGACTTGATAAGAGCTCAATCGGCTTTAATGCTCCCGTAAGCGAAAAGTCAAAGAAAGAAATCGGTGAAGTGTTAAAGGATGTCACACCTCAGGATTTGATTAAGTTTGGTCTTATCCCTGAATTTGTGGGACGTGTTCCGATTAACGTTACTTTGGAAGGACTTGATGAAGAAGCAATGCTTCGAATCTTAAAAGAGCCAAAGAACGCGCTCATTAAGCAATACAAGAAGCTTTTCAACATGGATAATGTTGAACTTGAATTTGAGGATGATGCAGTTTTAGCAATTGCTAAGAAGGCCATGGAACAAAAGACCGGTGCCAGAGGTCTTCGCTCCATCTTAGAAAACATCATGATGGATGTTATGTTTAAGATTCCTTCCGATGACACCATTATTAAGTGCACCATCACAAAGGAATGTGTAACCGGAAATGCAGAACCTATAACCGTTCGCGCCGGAAAGGGCTTAAAGAAAGCCTTGTAAGATTAGTTTATTTGTAACTTAAACGCTGTATGATTTGTAAGTCATACAGCGTTTTCTACCTTATAGGAGAAAGAGGGACTGACATGGGTATTATCAAAGAAATGCCTGCGATTGTCGTAAAAGATATAGTGCTTATGCCGCACATGAGCGTTAACTTTTCGCTTCTTACAAAAGAGGCGGCTTTGGCCTGCGAAAAGGCCATGAAGGGAGAACAGCTTGTTTTTGTGGCTTTTCAAAAGCATGAGCAAAGCTTTGTGAGCAAAGAAAACCTTTATGAAATCGGCATGGTCACTAAGATTAAGCAGATTAATAAGCTGCCGGATAAAAATGTGCAGCTTATTTTGGAAAGCAATAAGAGAGCTAAAATTGTTGAAGTGCTTGATGATAAGGCCACCTATGTGATGGTAGAGAGCGTTGAAGAAACCGGAGAAGACATCGAAAAGCATGAAAAAGAAGCCATGCTTAGAAATATAAGGGAGCTTTTCATTGAATACGGCTTTTACAATACAAACGTAGCTAAGCCCATGATAAAGACAGTCAATCGCACAAACAGTATCGGTGAAGCGACAGACTTTATTACTGGAACCATCATTCTTCCCTATGAAGTTAAGCTTTCTTTACTTAATACTTTGGACGTAATCAAGCGATACAATAAGCTTTTAGAAATCTTAAGGGATGAAATCGAAGTTTCCAAGATAAAAGCTGATTTAAAGAAAAAGACAAATATAAAAGTTTCAAAAGCTCAAAGAGAGTTCTTTTTGCGTGAGCAAATGGGGGCTATAAAAAAAGAACTTGGAGAAGATCCTTTATCTGAGGATGCAGAATTTAGAAAAGAGCTTGAGAAGCTTGAAGCATCAAAAGAAGTAAAAGAAAAAATTGAAAAAGAAATATCCCGTCTTTCAAGCCTTAATGCAGGCGGTAGCGAAGCACAGGTTGAAAGAGGTTATATAGAGACCCTTTTAGAGCTTCCCTGGGATAAGATGAGCGAAGATACTCATGACATAAAAAAAGCCAGGGAAATTTTGGATAAAGACCATTACGGTCTTGAAAAGGTAAAAGAAAGAATCCTTGAATTTTTGGCGGTTAGAGCCCTTAACTCTAAGGGCGAGAGCCCCATTATATGCTTAGTCGGCCCTCCCGGAACCGGTAAAACTTCCATAGCAAAAAGCATTGCCAGAGCCCTTAATAAAAAGTATGTACGCATTTGCTTAGGCGGTGTAAAAGATGAAGCCGAAATAAGAGGTCACAGACGTACTTATGTGGGAGCAATGCCCGGTAACATTGTGGCAGGCTTAAAGCAGGCAGGAGTAAAGAACCCCTTAATGCTTTTAGATGAAATAGACAAAGCA
>JAILCK010000048.1 GCA_024680435.1 Lachnospiraceae bacterium | reverse complement strand
GTTACCTATCATAAGACATTCTTCGGGCTTTGCATTAATCTTCTTTAAAAGTTCTTCGTAGTATTTGGGGTTTGGCTTACAAAAATGAGAATTCTCATAAGTTGTAAAATATTCAAAATCGTCGGTTGAAAGGCCTGCCCATGATACTCTTTTCCTTGTGGCTACAGAAGGGAAAAGCGGGTTTGTGGCAAGTGCCTGTCTAAGTCCCAATTCTTTAACCTTTTTAATCAAAGCCGGTACCTTTTCATTAAATCCCACATGGGCTTTTACCTGATCGAATTCAACTTCATAGTACTCGTTAAAGATTTCTTTGTCCTCTGTTTTAGAGTTTCCTTCTTTTAAAAAGTACTCCCAGAAAGCTTCTTCGTTGGTCTTGTTACCGTCGTTTTTCACCATCATTTTGGTGCCGCCCCAAATTGCTTTAATGAGCGAATCCTTTTCATACCCGTAAGGAATCATCTTCTTTACAAGGTATCCAAAATATGCGTTAGTGAAGACTTCCATGTCCATAGGAAGCAGTGTTCCGTCCAAGTCGTAAAGTATAGTTTTTACCATTCTCATTCTCCCTTGTCTCATTTCTTCCCACTATAACATATTGGTGAGCGTGGATACAAATATTTATTCTTTTGTGATGTCCATTCCAAAGTATTTATTGGAAATTTCTGCTAACTTGCCTTCGCTTGCAAGCTCTTTAAGGGCCTTGTTTACTGCATCTTTTAATGCATAGCTGTTTTCACCCTTAGGCATAATCATTGCACATTTTTCAACGTTCGGGTCAACTGCCACTACTTTTAAAGGTGCATCGGGATGAGCCTTTAAATAATCGTTAAAAGAAACCTCTGCGTTTAATGTAGCGTCAACTCTTCCTGCCGCTACTTCTTCAAGAGTCTGATCGAGGGTCTCTAAATCCTTTACGGTTGCACCGTAACTTTCAGCAGTTGTCTGATATGTGCTGTTTGCTGAGTTACAGGTTGTCTTTCCCTTTAAATCTTCAAGTGACTTAATGTCTTCGTTGTCATTTCTAACAATCAAAACTGTTCTGTTAAATACATAAGGATCTGAGAATTCGTAGGATTCTTTTCTTTCATCTGTTACACCTACACCGTTTGCCATAAGGTCGTATCTTCCGCCCTGAACACCTGCCAAAAGGCCGTCCCATTCGCCTTCAACGAATCTTGCTTCAACGCCAAGCTTATCTGCTACTGCCTTGGCAACGTCAACTTCAAAACCTGTGAGATTGTCATTTTCATCGTGGTAGGTCCAAGGTGCCCACTGTCCTTCCATAGCTACAGTGAAATATCCCTGTGCCTTAATTTTAGAAAGCAAATCGCCTTCCTTAACTTCTTCTTTCTTTCCGCATCCTGCAAAAGAAAGTACTGCCATTGATAATACCAATGCAAGTGATAATAATTTCTTCATTTTATTCCTCCCGGTTACGTTTCATGCTGCGTTGTGATGTTGTTTAAGAATTCCTTGGTACGTGGATTTTTGGGGTTTTCAAAGAATTCCTTTGAAGGTCCCGCCTCAAGCACGTGTCCTCCATCCATAAACACAATCTTATTGGCAACATTTCTTGCAAAATTTATTTCATGAGTTACAACAAGCATCGTCATGCCCTCCGAAGCAAGCTGTTTCATGACCGAAAGCACCTCTCCGATAAGCTCGGGGTCAAGTGCTGATGTCGGCTCGTCAAAATAGATAATTTCAGGGCTTGTGGCCAGCGCTCTTGCAATTGCCACTCTTTGCTGCTGCCCTCCGGATAATTGTCCGGGGTAATAGTTCATTCTTTCTTTAAGCCCTACTTTTTCAAGCATTTCTTCGGCTATCTTCTTTGCTTCTTCCTTCTTCATCTTTCTTCCTGAAGTAAGTCCCAGCATTACGTTTTGAAGCGCCGTTTTATTTAAGAAAAGGTTGTAGCTTTGAAACACAAAACCTGTTTTCTTTCTGATTTTTGCAATTTCTTTTTTCTTTATATGGGCTAAATTATATGTTTCTCCGTCAAAGGTCATGGTGCCGCCTGTGGCCTTTTCAAGGAAATTTATACATCTTAAAAATGTAGTCTTTCCGGAGCCGCTTGGGCCTAAAACCGCGATAACGTCGCCCTTATCAACGGATAAGTTTATTCCCAAAAGCACATCGTTTGTGCCGAATGTTTTCTTTACGTCTTTAACTTCAAAAAAACTCATTATGCTCTCACCTCTTTCTTTGTGTTTACTTCTTTAGAGGTAAAGAAGCCTAAGCGCTTTTCTCCCGCTCTTTGAAGGATTGTAAGTAAAGTTGAGAAGAAAAGGTAAACAAGTGCAACTTCTATATACACCCACAAAGGCTCGTAGGTACGGCCCACCACTCTCTGAGCAGCCATAAACATATCTGCAACTGTGATTGTAGCGGCCAAAGATGTATCTTTAAGCATACTGATAAGTGAATTTGAAAGGGGCGGGAAAGCTGTTCTAAAGGCCTGAGGAAGCACCACATGCCACATAATCTGTAAGTAGTTCATGCCGGCGCAATATCCTGCCTCAATCTGGCCTTCCGAAACCGATTCAAGGGCCGAACGCATGGTTTCGGAGCAATATGCTCCTTCGTTTAAAGCAAACACCATTATCGCACAGGGGAAGGCATCCATCACGATTCCAAGCTTGGGAAGTCCGAAATAAGCTAAGAAAAGCTGCACCAAAAGGGGCGTGCCTCTAAATATCCAAATGTATAATCTTGCTATCTGAGTAAGCACCGGAACCTTTGCATATTGCACAAGGGCCATAATCATGGCAATCACCATTGCAAGTGAAAAACCGATTATGGTAAGTGGCAAGGTTACCTGAATGCTTGCCGCAAGTATTCTTGTAAAGGCTTCTTGAAGAATGCCTATAATTCTTTCTGTCATTTAAAAAACCTCTTTTATTTTTTCTTTGGAATGTATTCGCCCATGTATTCACAAAAAACATCTTCCAAAAGCATTTTTATACAAGGCCTTGCGGCGTCGTACATTTTATGACACACGCAGCAGCAAGGAACTCCCGTCTTAAGTTCAGCTTCTTCCTGTTTTTTGTTAATGGCTGTATAAGGGTAAAGCCCGTATATAAACGGATAAAAGGCACACACAAAGGCCTGCTTGTCTTCTTCCGTAATCTCGGGAGCCACTCTTTCTAAAACTCTTCTTACTGCAAGGCCTGTACTGTTATAAACCTTCTTAAACTCTATTAAATTATCCATCCTGCAGTTATCCTGCATATCGGCAAGGCTCATACTTAAAAGCCCAAGCATTCTTACTCTTCTTGCTAAAGAACCTGCTAAACCATCAGCCGCTTCATCTAAGGTCAAGAGCTCTCCCTTTGCAGGAATAGAGTCAAGATCTTCAATCCATGATCTAAAGTCTCTCATCAAAAGCTCTAAGAAAATCTCTTCCTTTGTGGCAAAATAATTGTAAATGGATGTTCTTGTAAATGAAGTAAAACGGCCTATCTCTTTTATGGTGATATCTTTATAGGCCATGGTCTCATAAAGTTTTGAACAAGCGTCCACTATTTCTTCACGCTTTTTCTTTGTCTCTTCACACGAGCATTTTGGCATTTTATTCTCCTCTTCACATGCAAACTGACACCGTGTCAATTTAACTTAAAAGGAATATAACAAAAAACTGACACCGTGTCAACATAAAAAAAGCAGGGAATTTTCCCTGCTTTTAACTTCACTTTTATATATATGCTTGCCTGTATTATTAAAGATTATTCAAAACATCGCGAATACTTAAGTCATTGTTTTTTGCTATTTTCGCCAAATCTTCGTATTCATACTTTGATTTTTTAACGCCGTAACCTGAAGATTCCTTCTTTTTTATTGTTCCGAATTTTGTTTCTTCTTTAGTAATAACACGGTCTAACTCGTACCTTGTGTTAACTCTTTCTCTTACGCCGATTGTGGTGGTGTGCTTAAAAATAAGT
>JAILCK010000033.1 GCA_024680435.1 Lachnospiraceae bacterium | reverse complement strand
GAAGTAAAACTTCGGACTTTATACGAATGGGATAAAGACGAATTAAAAAAGATAAATGATCTATACAACAGCAAAAAACTAAAGGATTGGGAAAGCTTTAATGGACTATCTTAAATATGAGTTATCGAAAAAAGAATGGGCGTTGGCAATAGGTATATATGCATTGGGGACAGTGGCAATCTCATATTTCTTTTATCGATCATGGGTGGTGTTTCTTTTGTTAAGCCCGGGGTTTTACTTATTTTTTAAATACTATAAAAACATGCTTATTAAGAAAAGGAAGAAAAAACTTGTAGAAGAGTTTTCGGAAGTGCTTTTTAGCGTAAGCGTAAACATTAAAGCAGGATATTCGGTAGAAAATGCTTTTTTGGAAGCCTATAAAGACATAAAGCTTTTTTACGGCGAAAACAGCCTTATGGCAGATGAAATAATGAGAATCAAAAAGGGAATGGAAATAAACATTACCTTGGAAGATTTAATTGAAGACTTGGCGAAAAGAAGCCATGAAAAAGACATTTTGCTTTTTAGCGAAGTGTGTAAAAGCGCCAAGCGTAACGGTGGAAATATCACGGAGGTTCTTCTTAATACCGCGGAAAGGATACGCGGAGGAATAAACGTTGACAAAGAAATAGATACATTATTGTCCGAAAAGAAGCTGGAACTGAGAATTATGGAAATTATGCCATTTTTTATAATGATGTATTTGGAAGTAACCTCCGTTGGATATTTTAATGTTCTTTATCAAGATTATAAAGGAAGAATTTTAATGACTGCTTGCCTTCTTGGATATATGGGGGCTGTGTATGTCGGAAAAAGGATATTGGATATAGAAGTATGAAAATAGATAAAAGAACAGGAATCATAGCAGCTCTAATCTTTGTAACAGGAATTCTACTCTACTTTTTTTCCGGTGAAGCCTCTGTTGAAATGGAGGATATCATACAAAGAAATGGGCCGAATGAAGAAAGCAGTAAATATGTTTTGGAAGCTAATGTTGATGGCCTGGTAATCGAAGATATAGAGTTTAGTGTCAATCAAAGAGACTACACATTAGAAGAATGTAAAGAACTCTTTGAAAGCAATAAAGAGCGAATTATCAAAGAGATGCTTGGGGAAAATAAAGAACTGACAGACATTACGGATGACTTAAACCTGTATGAAAAGCTAAAAGGATTGCCCTTTGATTTTTCCTTTTCATTTGATGACAATACGATAGTTAGCGAAACAGGAGAGATACTAACAACCAAAGAATCTGTCCTTAAAGTTAACATTTTTGCACAATATAAAGATTTTAACGATTCTCTTATTGTAAAAGTCCTGGTAAAACCGGGACCCGGTGTGATGATGAGGGCGTATAAAAATGAACTGATGGCTAAGCTTAGAGATTCATTGAA
Organism: Lachnospiraceae bacterium; assembly: GCA_024680435.1. Taxonomy (GTDB): domain Bacteria; phylum Bacillota; class Clostridia; order Lachnospirales; family Lachnospiraceae; genus UBA1258. The sequence continues at coordinate 6,372 of JAILCK010000033.1, read as the reverse complement.
TGTGGCTGACAGTAAAGTGTATCTTCCTAAGGAAATAGACGGAAAGACTGTTGGCTACAGAGTGCCCGAAAAAAAGAGAAACCCAATATATTTATTCGGAGCGTTTGTGGCATCTGTTGCCTGCATTTTAGGGCAAAAGAAAGATGAAAAAAAGGCAAACGAAAAGCGGAAAAAAGAAATAATGAAAGAGTACCCGGCCCTGCTTCAAAAGATGTCTTTATACCAGGCAACGGGAATGACAATAAGAAATGTCTGGAATGCCATATATCTTGAAGGCTTAAAAAAGAAAGGAAAGAAAAGCCCTTTATATGCGGAAATGGGAGTATCAATAAACGAGCTTCAAAGCGGAATATCAGAGCCTTTGGTTTACAGACATTTTGGGGAAAGAGTAAAAACTACGGAAATGGTAAGGTTTACGGCGCTTCTTTCTCAGAACCTAAGAAAAGGCAGCAGCAGTTTAAAGAAACTACTGGAAGAAGAATCGGAAAGGGCTTTTGTTTATAAAAAGCAGACAGCCATAAAAGAAGGCGAAGAGGCAGGAACAAAGTTGTTGTTTCCAATGATGTTCCTTTTAATAGATATTTTAATAATTATTATGGTCCCTGCCTTTTGGACCATGTAGAGAGGAGAAATAATGAAAACATTTAAAGACTTTTTAAAAGAAGAAGACGGTATGGGAACCGTTGAAGTGATCCTAATTATCGTGGTATTGGTGGCACTTGTAGTGATTTTTAAAACAGAAATTACAAAAATCGTAAATTCATTGTTTACAAAGATTTCAAGCCAAACAGACAAACTATGAAGCGAGGATATATAACGGTATTTTTTGCCATTGCAATTTCTTTATGCTTATCCTTAATTTTAGCTTTAGTTTACGGAGTAAGGGAAAGCGCCATAAGGCTAAAGGTAAAGGAAAGCGCCGACGTATGTATAAGATCCACATTTGCTCAGTATCAAAGAGAGCTATGGGAAAACTACAATCTATTCTTTGTGGACGCAGGCTATGGAAGCAAAGCTTCGGGACCGATTTTATCGGAAGAGCACTTTAAGAATTTCATGAATAAAAACTTTTATGAAAATCCCATGGTAGTAATGGGAGGAAAAGATTTCTTAAGCCTTACATGTAATGATGTAGAGACAAAGGAAATAAGGTTTGCGACGGATGAAAACGGGAAAGCTGTGTTAAACCAAGCAGTAAAATGGATGAGATACAAATATGGGATAGTTGATTTACTTAAACTGTATGAAAAATCTATGGATGCTTTGGAAGAATACAGCGAGGATGAGTACAGAGAGAAAATTGAAAAAGCAAAAAGTGATATCGGAGATAATCCCCCTTTTCAAATAGAAGAATGGATTAGCTCATCCGATGAATTCTTAATGGATAGAAGCGATGTTTCCTTGCTTTCATCCATAAGGCTTATTTACAAAGACATTTCCTTTATATCTGAGAATGCTTACAGAGAAGAAGACTTAATAGAATGTAGAAATCTAAGTAAAGGAAATATAAAGCAGGATAAAGAATCCGATTTAGCGGATAAACTTTTCTTCACTGAATACGTTTTAACGTATTGTGGAAATTTTGTTTCAGAGATGCCGAATACGGCTCTCAAATATGAATCCGAATACTTAATAACAGGAATGGAAGCTGATGCAAAAAACTTAGAGTGCATGGTAAATCTATTGCTTGTGTTACGGACAGCTTCCAATGCAACAGAGCTTTATAAAGACAAGGTGACGGTTAAAGAAATAGAAAGTATTTCTCAGGCAATAGCAACGCTTTGCCTAAATCCGGAACTGGCTAAGCCAATTGCTGTTTTGATAGAGACGGTGTGGATTTTTAATGAAAGCAAAAATGACGTTTGGCTTTTATTATCGGGAGAAAAGGTCCCGCTTGGAAAAGCTCCTTCCGAATGGAAGACTACTTTTTTAAATCCGGTATCAAGCAACCATTCTGAAGAGGGATATGAAGAAGGATTTGAGTATAGAGACTATTTAAGAATGTTTCTTTATACAGTTGATACAAAGACACTTACAAACAGGTTTATGAATGTGTGCGAGCAAAACGTAAGAAAGAGCACCAATAACCCTAATTTCAGGCTTGATAATTGCTTTGATGCCTGGAAGGCTACTTCATACGTTACAAGCGATTTTGGCTATGAGTATATGGCAACGAGAAAATACGATATTGAAGAATAGGAGGATGGTCGCGATGTCCTTTTCGGGAAAAAAGAGAGTACAAAAAACTACAACAATAAGAAAGGATTCTTCTCTCTCGGACTTTTTTATAAGGTTTCTCTTAAAGCTATCGCATCGAAAAGGACAGCGCAGCCATTCTCCTAAAGAAAATCGAGGACATAGCGCTTCGGCGACGGTTGAAGCATTAATGCTTTTCCCGATTGTTGTTACGTTTTTCTTTTCATTTATATGGATTATCGATGTAATCAGAATCCATTCAACGATTGGGTCGATAGTGAATGAAGTCGGATCAAAGATGGTAAGTGTTTCTTATCCAAAGTCGGTTATTCTGTCAAATGATGAAAAGGAAAGCCTTATAGAAAGAGTGGGTACAATTGTGGTTTCTGAAGAAATGGTAAGAATTAAAGTTGAAAAAAGTAATGTATATGAACACATAAACTATTTTGTTTGCCTTCCCTCATTCGGAGGTCAAGGAGATGAAATCTCTCTTTTGGCAACATATCAGGTTAAGCCGCCTATAAATATACCGGGATTTAACGGGATTAGGCTTGCTAACAGGTTTTATTCAAAAACCTATGTAGGATATAAAGCGCCCTCGGAGAGCACAGAGTATGTGTATGTCACAAAGAATTCGGATGTATACCACACCCACAGAAATTGCCAAGCATTAAAAGTTAATGCTACGCAAGTTACAGAGGAAGGGTTAAAAAAGGCAAGGAATAAAAGCGGGGGAAAGTATTACCCTTGCAGCGACTGTGAAAAAGAAGAAAGTACAGGAATATATTACATTTCACCCTATGGAAATAAATATCATAAAAGGGCAAATTGCGAAAACTTAAACATAGAAGTGTACAGAGTTCCTTTAAGAGAGGTCAGTGAAAGAAGAAAATGTTATTTATGCAAATAATCAAAGGAAATTTAGAAATATGGCAATGGTTGATGCTTCTTACAGTGCTTTTACCAATGGCTGTTAAAGACATTAAGTATAGAAAGATAAACGGTTACATCTGCCTTGTAATGATAATGGTTTCCTTTTTAATAAGAGTAAAAATAAAGCATGACGCAGATTTTACGATTTTGCTTGATTTAATACCGGGCGTGCTTATGTATGTTTTATCAAAGCTTTCTCCAAGATCAATTGGAGAGGGAGATGCTTTGGTGCTTATCTTTATAGGAAGCGTTGTGGGTTACATGAAGGAAATGCAGTTTTTGATAATATCGGTTTTCTTGGCAGGATTAATCGCGCTTATTCTATTTGCTTTAAAGAAAGTAGACAGAGACACTAAGCTACCATTTGTTCCGTTTTTATCGGTGGGTGTGCTGGCAGGTGGTTTTCTATGAAGAAAAAGCTTGATGCATATTTCACTCCCGAAGCGGCAATGCTAATACCCTTTCTTATATTGGTAAGCATGATTTTTATGTATCTTTTGGTTCATGCATATGACAGAGCCTTGATGGTGCAGGATGTTAACAGTCTTATCGCCATGGTAAGAGACGAAAAAAGGATAGACCATTATAAAGAGATTTGCGAAAAAGAATTTTTGGAGATAAAAGAAGAGCATCCATATATAGCTGTTGACGATGTCAAATTATACTTTTTAAAAAGTGAAGAAGGAAAAGAGCTGATCGGTTTGGAAGCAAATTGGACTGTTCCTATATGGAAGAGCTTTTCTAAAAAAATAAGTTATGAAAAAGAATTGTACGGGGTAAGACCGCTGTTTATGATGTATCACACAAAAATGGTCAAAGAACTAATGGAGAAAAACGACGATGCAGATTCAGATGATGTACGAGATGAATAAAACATACATGGTTGTAAGCGGTGAAGAAATATATAAAACAGAAGATTTTAGATACAAAATGCTTTCTTCAAACGATATAAAAGGGTTACTTCCGCTTCAGGTAAGAAACATAAATAACGAGAAGCGATTATACATTGATGTAACCGGCAAAGAAAACATTTTAAATTATTTTAATTGTCATATGGCCACAAGAGAAGAGATTAAAAAGCTCTTTGATGCAATATATGTAATATCCGATGGAATATCAAGATTCTTAATAAGGGAAACGGATGTGATACTTAGACCTGAAATGATTTATAGAAATCTGTCCACAGGGGATTATGAATTCATTTGCATTCCCTTAAACGAAGAGGAAACCAAGAAATCCAATGAAGGGATGCGGGTTTTGCTTCAGTTTATTATGATGCACCTTGATAATACGGATAATTCTCTTGTGAATGCTATATATACAATCAGCGATATGTACGAAAAGGGTAACCCTAAGTTTTCTTTATGTTATGAGTATTTTACTCAAGAAACGTACGAAGAACCTATTGAAGAGATTTGTGAAACGGAAACCGAGATAATTGAGAATAGAACTCCTAAAAAAAGGTTTTATGTACCATCTAAGAAAGAAATCTTGGCGGCAACATTTGTGGTCGTGGGGATACTGCTGATTGGTTTTAATATCTTCTTATCGATGAAGCTTTAGCGATAAGTCGATTAACGGATACCGAAAAGCGGTGTCCGAATTTTGGGGTGGGTGCCATGCACCCACTTCATAATCACGATTGAAAATGGAATATGCTCTTGGTAAAATTATTTATAATATCTAGAACTTTTGGAGCAATTTCAATGACAGATGCACTTTTTAATTCAATAGTACAAAGCGGATATAAAGAGATGATGGTAAACGGAGAATACGAAGGTTATCATTTCTTTTTTGATGCTGTTAGACACATAGTAAACGCCGTTTTGTTCATTGACGCTGATAAATACAGAGACAAATTTATAAGTGCAATTAAGCTTGAAATGAAAGATAAGCTTGAAGCGCAGGGCATCAATGTTCACTACATGGAAGTAATACTGGTTAATTCAAAAAGAGCTTCTTATGTTGAAGAAATGTTTGTGGCCCGTCAGGCCTGTGCCGATAATTCATTTACCTGGATCTTTGATGAAGCAATAAATGAGCTCATCATATATGAAAATCAAACGGAAGATTTTTACGGGCTTAAAAACATACTTGAAAATGTTAAGTCGATTGAAATGGGTAAAGAAGAAACCGAAAACCCGGCAAAAATAAGTAATCCAATCGATAATATAAAAGCTCTTCCAAAGGTTACTTCCATTCTTGTTTTAATAAACGTAGTGACCTTTATCTTATGTACTTTCACAGGTACTCTGTTATATAATAAAGGAGGTGTGGGGCTTTCTTTATTAACATCCCCCTATGAATATTACAGAGTAATAACATCCATGTTTTTACATGCAAATATAGCCCATCTTTTCGGAAATATGGTGAATCTCTTTTTCCTTGGAGAAATCATAGAAAAGAAGATAGGACCTTGGTGGTTTTTAGGCCTTTATTTTGTTTCCGGCATTGTAGGGACTGTGGCAACCTTCATAAGCGAAGTGATCACAGACACTCCTGTTATTGTGATAGGTGCAAGCGGTGCTGTATTTGGTTTGTTTGGAATCTTACTTACTCTAGTTTTATTTAAAGAAATCAGAATGTCCACAATGCCCATTGCAAGGGTGGTTGTAATCATTCTTTTTATGGTACTTGAAGGCTTTTCTTATACGGATGTTGCCGTATGGGCCCATGTAGGTGGCCTCTTTGGCGGCATCTTATACGGAATGGTGTATTATCTTCTTTCAAAAAACAAAGGAGAAGAATCCTATGAAAATTAACATCTATTATGGCGGAAGAGGTCTTATCGACGACCCTACATTATTTGTAATCAACAAAATGCAGGCAGTGCTTGAAGAATTACACGTAAACGTTGAAAGATACAATCTCTGCGAACTAAAAAATACAATCACCACGCTTCCTCAGACTCTTAAAACAGCTGATGGTGTTATATTGGCAACGACTGTTGAATGGTATGGAATCGGCGGATACATGCAGTCATTTTTGGATGCCTGTTGGCTTTACGCGGATAAAGAAAAGCTTTCAAAGATTTATATGTGCCCCATTGTTATGGCCACAACCTACGGAGAAAGAGAAGGAAAGCTTAACCTTGCCAATGCCTGGGAAATTCTTGGAGGTCTTCCTTGCAGCGGTATTTGCGGATACATTGAGGATGTTGAACTCTTAGAAAAAGAAGATTATATTCGCTTGATTGAAAAGAAAGCGGAGAATATGTACAGGACCATAAACCAAAAGGTTTCT